>JAIKYZ010000090.1 GCA_024682655.1 Treponema sp. | reverse complement strand
GAGTAAACCTGTTTCTTTCTGAAAACAATATGGCAAAAAATGAATATTACATATATCACATATAAAAGCCCTTTAATGTTACAAATATTACGTTATAATATTAATATTACTAAATAACAGGACTATTTATATGAACAGAACAAATCTTGCTTACCAAAATTATGACGTTGAAACAGACATCTCTATGAAAAAACTTCAAGAAATTCCAGATGCTACATGGGAGTATTTTGTCCAAGAAATGAAAAAAGTCTTTCGTTTTACTCGAAAAGAAACCAAATGGTTTAGAAATTGTAAAACAGCAAAGCTTATTGCAACAATCCCGTTTGTTGCTGGATGTGATGAACCAGAACGAACAGCTATAGCACATCTTTGTATTTATTTAGCAGAAATAAGAGGTTTCCAAAAATACTACGCTCATTTACCAAGCGATGATAGCGATTTGTTTAAACGACTTGGTTTTATTTCTACATTTGAAGGTGGAAATAGAGAAATAATTGAATACGGAATGAATCTGCTTGCGCTCATTATGATTGAAGGTTATCATCGAAGTGAAGAGAAAGATAAACAAAATGGAATATATAATCCTTTTATTTCAGAAACGTGGGATTATAAACTTTTAAGAAACAAAATCATACAATCCTTGAAAGACAATAATTATTTTAATTTTTTGTCTTTAGATGATTTGATTTGGAAATGAAAAATCCTATACTACGAAAAGAATTCTTACTTGGAATAAAAATAGTTTCTCTTTTTTGTGCGTTATTTCTAACTGGAATAGAAGTTTCTAATCAAATAAAAAATCCAGTATATTCAAAAGATTCTTTTGTTGATTATTATTCATTAAGACAGCTTATTGGAAATACGTTTAATATCATTCTTTTTGTGTTACTTTCATTAAAACCTCAAAAACTTGGAATCTTAGCAATATGCAGTTTTTTTTATGCTATTACTTGCAGCTTTTTTGATTCAGATAATCCAATGGGTATCTGTATGTATTTTCTTGGTATTTGTGTTTTATATATCAGAGGAGAATTGTTTGTAAAAACAAAACAAAGAATTATAGAACTTTCTTTACTATACCTTGTAATATTACTATCGGACTTTCATCTTGGATTTAAAATATTTATTGACGAATTATCCACCAAACTCGGTTATTCCCTCGTCCTTGGAATAATTACTTTTCTCTTTATAACAACTTTAGAATATCATAGAACTCCTAAAATTGATAATTCTAAAATTCTAAATCTTGCAACTTTTCCAGGTCTTGTTAAAAATGATGTTCTTCTATTACAAAAAGTTTTGGACAAGAAACAATACAAGGAAATTGCTATTGATTTATACAAGGCGGAAGGAACAGTTCGTAACCGCCTTAATAAAATTTATGATATATTAGGTGTTATGGACAGAATGGGATTTATTTCAACTTACATGGGATATGAAATAGTTTTTCAGAAAGACGAGTTGTCTTCTGATCGAAACAGCTCTAAAACTATTCTATATAATAAGAAGAAGTAGTATTAGGTGGTGGTGGAATCTAATGAGTCTGTAGAGTTTCCCGCTACACCTTCTCCTAGAACTTCACCCTAAAAAAACGTATTGTTAATTACCTCAAAAAAGAGTCTATTTATCTGTATTATTACTGAACTGTTTATATTCGACATTCCTTGAATGATTGATTTCTGATAAATATTCCAGATTCAAATTCGAGCCACTACCCCCTATAATCAACATATTGAAATATTCAAACGCCAGCCCAATCGGAACTGGCGTGCATATAATAGATCCCCGGGTCAAGCTCGAGAATCTCATATGGTGTTTTCGACAAGCTCAGGGACCACTCAGGGACCACCCTTCGACAGGCTCAGGGACCACTCAACCCAAGAGTTTCGAGAGGCCCAGGGCTAGCTCAGTACCCAACCCCCAAACACAACACAAATTGTCGTCACAAGCCCACAAAAAAAAAGGAAAGGTCGTTAGGCCTTTCCAAATCCGTTTGTTTTATTTTATTTATATTACTTCTGGGGCGGTTTAAAATGGTGGTTTCGACAGGCTCAACCACCACACAAATTGTCGTCACAATCACAAAAAAAAAGGAAAGGTCGTTAGACCTTTCCAAATCCGTTTGTTTTATTTTATTAATGAATGATACTCCTGGAGTGAACGAACTCCACCTTCTCCACCATTACCATTCTTAACACTTTCAATACCTTTTACAGCAGCCAAAGCCCCTGCAAGTGTAGTAATGTAAGAAACCTTGTACTTCAAACAAACCTTACGGATTGTCTTACGGTCTTCGGCATAGTTGCGTTTAGCTTTTGGTGTGTTGATTACTAAACAAACTTCCTTATTCATAATTAAATCTACAACATCAGGGCGGCCGGCACCAATTTTGTTTACAAGGTCACACTTAATGCCGTTTGCGTTGTAGAAGTCTGCAGTTCCCTGGGTTGCTACCAGAGTAAAGCCAAGGTCTTTCAAAGTCTTACCGATTGTAAGAACTTCATCCTTCTGACTTTCCTTATTGCTAAGAGAAATTAAAACTTTCTTATTTTCCCAGGCAGCAGGTGCATGTGGAAGTTCTGAACCGGCAGCTTCCTGTGCTTTATAGAAGGCTAATGGGAAGTTTTCTGCAAGACCAAGAACTTCACCGGTAGAGCGCATTTCAGGTCCAAGGATTGGGTCAACTCCAGGGAAACGGCTCCAAGGTAATACTGCTTCTTTTGCTCCATGGTAAGGAATGTTTTTATCTTTAAGTCCAAGAGATTCCAAAGATTCACCAAGCATCATACGGGTTGCAAGGCGGGCCATCTGAGTATCACAAACCTTTGATACAAGTGGCACAGTTCTAGAAGCTCGAGGATTAGCCTCAATTACATAAACCTTTCCGTCTTCAATTGCGTACTGCATGTTCATCAAACCGCAAACATGAAGCGATTCAGCAATCTTCTTTGTGTATTCTTTAATTGTATCCAGATTATTCTGTGGAATTGAAACAGGAGGAAGTACACAAGCTGAATCCCCTGAGTGGATTCCTGCAAGTTCAACGTGTTCCATAACAGCTGGTATGTATACGTGAGTTTTTATAATGATGAGGGGAAAAGCCTTTCCCCTGGGTTCAGCCCGCTTCGCGGTCTTCACCACACCCCTTTCGCCTAGGGCTCTGCCCTAAAACCCGCATGGTAAATTGCTGTCGCAATTCGCTATTTTATTTCTTATGGGAAATCACTTCTTCTATTACCTTATAAACATTTGAGTAACTTGCATTATCTAAATCACTTTTTTTCTGTTCCAAGTCTTTTGATCTTTTTATTGCTGATTCTTGTAAAGTTTTAAGAAATAAATATAAGTGTTTTGCCTCAAGCCATTTTTTCTCTTTTGAATAATCAGATATGTATTTTAACAGACTTCTTATTACTTCATTTTGATTATTATATGTTAATTTAGGCATTTCATAATGGAGTAAAAACCATATTTCAAAAGCCGGAAACGAATCCGCAAATTTTATTCCATTTTTTTTACAAGATTCGATAAGGTTTGAAAGTTCTGAACTTATATTATTAGTTTTTAATGTATCAGTATCAAAAATACACCAGACAGAATCATAAACACCAGTTTCATTTTCTGATTTAGCATTTTTTAGAACATGATATAAATCGCTATGTTGAGCCATTTTTGGGATTATAGTAATACCAGGAATTCTTTCGACTATCCTCATTTCTGAGAAATATAATTGCTCTGTTTGACCTTCGAGTACTAATAAAATTGTTGCATGACTCTGAATCTTATTAGTTTTTCTTGGCATTAAAAAGTCCCTTTAATTTCTGCATATCGATAATTGGTAAAGCTCCAAATTTATCAGCCATATAAAGTTTTTTTCTAGAAGCTTCTTTTCTAATACCTTTATAATCTGTAATCGAATTATAAATACTGTTTCCTTTATCAGTTTTAAAACAGAACCAAACCTCATCATCACGTAATAAATCAGAATCAAGTAAATCCAAATTATGAGTAGTAAACAGTAATTGAGAATCCTCAGAAATTTCAAGAAATAATTGTAGGAATGTCTCTAGCAATGATTGATGTAGTGAAGATTCTAATTCATCAATCATAAGCAGTGATGAATTTGCTAATTCTATAAGAGGAAGGGTTAATTCCAGCATTCTTTTTGTACCTGCAGATTCTAAATAAACAGGTAATTCATAATCATCATCATAATGATGTACAAATTTTGCATCTCTTCTTGTTGGCTTTTCTCCTTTTTTCGCAATTTCATCTTGCACTTCTTTTGGTAACATTTTCAAAACAGCATCAGGTATTTCATGAGATTCTATTCTGATATCACTAATAGAACCAAAATCAGAAGCTTCAAGTAATCCTATAACTTTATTTTTAAACTCGCTATCTTTTTCTATTTTTTTTAGAATAAAATCTGATAATCCATCATGAGCCGGCATTATTATTGGTTTTACACGTGTTGAAAAATGTTTATATATGCTACTGAAAACTGGATGGTTAACTTGAGCTCCCGCACCAATTAATGAACAATTTGGTCGAGTTGCTTCTGCAACAATTTTTTTTGCACCAGTAATCGTACTTCCCCATTTTACAGGTATATTTTTTTTTCGTTCAAAAATAAGTTTTTTCTGCCCCTTTGGAGAATAAAAAAGAGATTCTTCAAAAACTTCGTTTTTGTTTAAGCTTATAAAATATTCATATTTTATAAGCTTTGTTTCATCAGAAAAATCAGGTGCAAAAAAAATTAAAGAAAAAGAACCGGGGTTAGCTGATGTTTTCTTATCAAACAAAAAAGGAATAAAATGAGTTGATTCATCAGGTTTTAAATCTGTAAATGAAGTGAGTATAAAATCTAAATAGAACATTAAAGATGTTACCATATTAGTTTTTCCGGCAGCATTAGCACCATATATACAAGCGGTTTTTAGGATTCGTTTATCACCAATATTTTTAATGTGATAAGAATCGGATTCATTTGATAAAACTGCCTCAAAACTAATGCTTTGTGTATCTTTTATGGAAAAAGTATTAGTAACTGAATATTCTAGAATCATATTTACTCCTATTCTATTAATTTACTTTAATTATCGGTAAAAGTCTATAAATTGAGAGTAAATATGACAAAGAAATGCAAATATTACATCAATTTTGCTTATTTTGTTCGAAATTTCTTGTCATTTTTTAAATATATAGTTATCTTTTAAAAGGAAAGAGCATAGGTTGCTGCCTATGCCCAGTAGACACCTTTTGTTAAGCAAAAAGTTATCAATCGAATAACATAACTTAGCATTTTCTTCTGAAACATGCAATGCTTCTCAAAAGGTCGTCTTTTGTTGGATCTCAGTCAAAATGAGAGGTATTTCTATCTAGAAGCATATGCTTCAGGAGGCTTTCGAAAATGAAAGTTACAAACATCAATGGAACAAGTGAATATGATTGTTCCTGTGGTTCCTGGTTAAAACACTGGGAAAAGTTCAATTCTGCTGGACAGAGTAAGCCATATCTTTGTCCTGCTTGTGGTTCACCCTTTGTAGAAGTTGGAGCACATGTTCAGAAATTTGGAAGTTTTGATGATAAGTGGTACATCGTACCTCTTTGCAAGGCTTGTAATAACAAATCAAGTTCAACAATTCTTGACATTGGAGCCTGTGCTTTAGCACCTGCTAGCAGAGCTTCTACCTGCGGTTATTAAAAGCAAACGCATATCTCACATAGCATTTTTGTGAGATATGAAAAATAATCAAAAGGAGTTTGTAAACAATGATGATTAGTTGGGATAAAATTCGAAAAATTGATAATTACTTTCCAAGTTTTCTGGCAGGAGAATTTAAAATAGATGGTTATAGTGGCTTAACTTCCATATCTATAAAAATTTGGGAAAATCCAAATCTTTCCAAACCATATATTGGTGAGTGTGAATACAGCTTTTGGGGGCCAAAACAGACAGGATCATATAGTTCAATGCATCCGCAGGATACTATTGAAGATGCATTTAATGATGCTTTATTTGGCTTAACATCTTTCGATTCAAAAGATTTCCCTAACGAAGTAGTTTTTTTTGAGAAACATACTACAAATGGTAGTATATACTACGATGGAAATGGAGAAGAAGTCTCTTTTGATGAAATTATGAAAAGGCGAGAAAAATATAATAAGTAACTTATATTGCTGCTCGTGTTTATCATCATTTATAATCAATATATTTCACGAGTAGCAAAATTAATTACCTATACTCCTGAATTACTTATTGTGCTAATCATTTTTTATACGTCTGATTAAAGCGTTTAAAAACTAACAAACCTCATTTACTTCTTTACAGTTAAAATTCTTCCCTCGTATCTACTAAATCACTGAAATTATTTCTAAGTTGTTTCATAAGAGCTTGAATTCGCCTTTCATCATGGGTAATTAAGCTTCCTGCTGGTAAGAAAAGTTCGTAAGGTTCTATCTGAAGTGCATTTGCAATATCAACAATTGTATCAAAAGATCCCCATTTCCGGCCTGTTTCAATATCATTGTAAAATTTTTCTGTTATTCCAACTTTTTCTGAAAGTTCCGCTTGATTTATTTTATGATTCTTGCGAAAGACCTCTGATTCTGTTGAAACTATTTATGTAAAAAAAATTCGCAATTAATTACTAAATGTCATCTTAAGATTCTTAGATAGCATTTAGTAATTAATGATACCGTAAATTTTCTTTTTAAATCTAAAATATATGGACCAACTTTATATACTACAGTAAATAATCTTTCTTCTGTAGTATGTAAAACTTCTGTCCAATAATCAATTTTCCATGAAAGATTTATTTTATTCGAATCATGTGGACGTTTTTTTGTTAAATCATCTGACATATAGACATCTACTTCTAACCTTTTATATGTTTTGGTAAATTCGATTACTCCTTTTTTGTTAGCATTTGTTTTTTAAATAGTGCATTCTTTAAATTCTTACCTTCAAACCAAGTACAGTAAACATCTCCGTTTTCGTAACCATTTAGTTGCATTTGTTTACTAAGCATATTTTCTTTCATACCTTTTGGCTCATTACCCAAAACATATTCAACTGTCATAGGTACTTCTGGATTGCTATTAAGAAATACTACATCACCAATATTCATCTAATTCCTCCAAATCTAGGGTTTAATAATAATTTGTTAATCCTATTTAAAAATATATAATTCCTTATAGGATAAAAACTAATAACATACTTGGAAGAAGTCAATAAAACATTTAATATTACCACCTTAAAAAATTAATATTGTAAGTTATTACAATATTATTTAATATGTTAATATTATTCGTAACCTAAATGTTTATTTAGATTCTTCAATTTTTAGAGACTCCAGAAACTTATCGGTCAATAATCCAAGCTTCAAGTAATAAATTATTCCTGCATAAATATATTTCTTTCTATTGATAATACGATTAATTACAAAAATAAAGCCAGGAATAATAAAGACTCCTAGAACGGCAAGTAAAAGAGATTCAACTCTTTTATCATCTGGTATTGAATTAATTAAAATTGGACAAATGATGACTGATAAATATATTACA
>JAIKYZ010000134.1 GCA_024682655.1 Treponema sp. | reverse complement strand
GCAAAACTTCCCTTATTTTTTCTTTTACTAACAAGAATCTGTTTATCATCAATTTTAGACTTTAATAAATCTATGTGAGAAATCAAACCTACAAGGCGATTATTTTCTGCGATAGAAGATAAGGCCTTAAAAGCTTTATTTGCAGTTTCAGAATCCAGACTACCAAAACCTTCGTCAACAAAAAGTGAATCAAGCCTGATTCCCCCGGCAGAATAGGCAATTTCGTCCGAAAGTCCCAGGGCAAGAGACAAAGAAGCCTGAAATTGTTCTCCACCAGATAAAGATTTTATTGACCTTTGACCACCATTCCAGTGATCAATAATCTTAATTTCAAGTCCTGACTGACTTTGTGCGTCGGCAGCAGAATCCCGGGCCATTTCATACTGACCGTCTGTCATTAATAAATAACGGGTATTTGCAAAAGCAAGAATTCTGTCAAAATAAGTCATCTGGATATAAGTTTCCAGTTTAAGTTTATTTGTTTTGTTACCCAGATTTCCTGCCGCAGTTTTATACAATTCCAAAAAGGCCTTATATCTATTTTCCACTTTTTCAAGTTCCAAAGAGGATTTTTTAATTTCCTCCAGGTTAGAAATATTCTTTGAATAATTTGCATTTACATTTTTTATTTCTTCGGTTAAAAGGCTCTTTTGATTTTCCAAAGCAGAAAGTTCTTCTTCATTTTTTTCTGATTCAATCTTAGGAGCCTTATTCAAACTGTCCTGCAACTGTTGAATCTTTGCCTGTAAAGCAGTTTCTTCCTTACTTGAAGAATCAAAGGCCTTTTGGGCATTATCCAGAGCCCTTTCCCTTAATTCAATCTGATTTTTCTTTTCATCCAGATTTTTTTGGGCCAGGGCCTTACTTTCAAATTCAAGAACTTTTTTTAGTTCTTCTACTTTTTTTCTATTATTTTTATTTTCAATTTCCTTTTCCTGTCTTTGACTAATAAGTTCTACCTTTTTATTTTCTAATTTTGATTTATTTTCCCTTAAGATTGGATTATTTTCTTCAAGGGCCTTAATTTTCTCTTTCTTTTCAACTTGTATAAGAATTTCCTGCTGAACTTTAAGCAGATGATTTTGAATATTTTCTTTTTCCTTAAAAATCTTCTGGCTCATATCAGCATAAAAAGAGTCAAATAAAGTTTTATCTTCTTTAGGAATACTTATTTTTTCTGCCAGTAATTTATTTATTTTATCCCCTACATTAGTCATGATATTTTCAAATCTTTCGGCCATAACAGCAGAGGCTTCTGATAAATGCTGACTATTTTTTTCCAGTTCGTCTAATTGGCTTTTTATGGCATTTAATTCTTCTTTACCTGGAGCATCCTTTGATTTTTTTGCAGGGGCAGGATGATGTAATGAACCGCAGACAGGGCAAGCTTCATTGTCTTTTAACGCTTCTGCAAGAATTCCGGCCTGTTCAAAAAGATATGCCTTATTTAATGCTTCATATTCTTCTCTTTTTTGCGAAGAAAGAGAAAGGGCCTTTTGAAAATCTTCCTGGGCCTTTTGTAAGGAAGTAAAATCGCTCTCTAAAGCTTTAAGATTATCTTCTAAAAGTAAAAATTCCTCTTTTTTTGATTTTAAATCTTTTTCTTCATTGTTTAACTCTAAACTTTTATCTTCTTCAGACTTTAATTCTTTTAATTTATTTTCTGCAATTTTAATTTCTTCTTCAAGCTGACTAACTTTTGCCTGATTATCCTGGATTTCCAGACTTTTTTGATTTATAAAAGCATCATTTACTGAGATTTCTTTTTGAACTAAATCAAATTCATCGTACTTTGCAATATTTGCCTCTGCAAGGTTATATTCCTTTTTAAGTTTTTCGGTTTCCCCTTTTGAAGCAATTTCCTTATCTAATCTTTCTTTACAAACTGTTAGATTATTTGAAAGCTGGTCAATCTGATTCTTTTTTTCCTTTAATTCATTCGAAAGTTTTTTAACTTCTTCCATTTGAACTAATTCTTTTTTGACCTTGTCCAATTTTCCTTCGCAAGTATCCATTTTGTTCTGCAATTCATTCAGATTCTCTTTGTCTTCAGAAACAATTTTTTCCAAAAGTGCAATTTTTTCGTCCCAGGGATTATCTTTTATTTTTGCTTCTTCCAATTCCTTAAAATATTTATTTTGACTGGAAAGAGAAGTTGAATTCATAAAATTATTTAAAGAAGCCGAAAGAATCTCCCTTTCTTTATTTAATTTAGAACTTTCTTCTCCCAATTCCCTGCACAAAAGTTCATATTTTTGAGTTCCAAATAATTCGCGGAAGATTTCGATTCTGCCTTCTGTATTTTGTTTAATTAATTCCTGAAATTCTCCCTGGGCAATCATTACAATTTGATGGAATTTTTTTGCGTCCAGGCCAAGGATTTCTTCAATTTCGTCAGTTACGCTGTGGCCCTTTTTATTTTCTACAACTTTACCATCCGGAAGAAAAAGAGTTGCCGAGGCTTCCTGATCTACCAATTTATCGGGATTTCTTTTATCGCGGCGGGGATATTTTGGATTTCTCCTGATTTTATAGATTTTATCCCTGTATTCAAAAGTTAATTCAACTTCGGTAAGATCATCCGGGCCTGCAAAATTAGTTCTGAACATAGAAGCCTGGCGCAGTTGACCACTAGGACAGCCAAATAAGGCAAAAGTGATTGCATCAAAAATTGTAGTTTTACCTGAACCAGTATCTCCGGTAATTATATAAAGTCCTTTTTCTCCAAGTTTTGAAAAATCAATTTCAGTTCTTTCAAGATAAGTTCCAAAACCTGTCATTATTAATTTTAATGGTCTCATTTTTCACCCTCAAACAATTTTTCTACTAAGTCTGCAACAATTTTTTCCTGGTCTTCTGACATTTCTTTATTATTCTGAAGTTTGAAAAAATCCTTAAAAGCCGCAAGTGGACTGATATTTTCTATATTTACTGGGCCCTGAATATCGGACGAAAGATTATTCTGAGTTCTGCTGTTATCATAATCCATTGTCATAAGATTTTGATAAACAGTCCTGAGCCTAGAAAAACCCTCAGGAACATCAACTTCATCGGTTAAAGTAATATGATAATAATCCTGGAGATTTAAATCCTTGTAAAAATCCTTTGACATTACCTGGTCATAAGAGCCCCTAAGATTTTTCATATCGTGAAGAGGATGCAGTTCCTTTAAATCAATTTTAAGCTGACATTCTTCATTTTTACTGCCAAGTTCAATAATGCAGAGGGATTTTTTTTGATTTGCCTCCGAAAAGGAATATTTTAGAGGGGAACCGGCATATCTTATTCCTTCTCTTGAAACTTTCTGTGGCCCGTGAAGATGTCCAAGTGCAACATAATCAAAATCCTTAAACACAGAGGCATCAACATTATCAAGGCCCCCTACACTCACATTAATTTCTTCAGAATCGCAGGTTTGAGCCCCACTAACAAACTGATGAGCCATTAAAATATTTCTTTCCTTAGGATTTACCTTCATTTTTTTAATTGCAAAATCACAGGCTTCTGTATAAGAATGAATATCTTCTGCTTCTTGACCAAAAGCCGCTTTTACGTGAATTGGTTTTATAAAAGGCAGCATATAAATATTTACAGGCCCGTACTGGTCTTGAAAAACCAAGGGGGTAATATTACCGTCATATTGCTGGGAAATAAAAATATTAGACTTTTCCATTAATTTATTTCCAAAGGCAATTCTTTCTGCAGAATCGTGATTTCCACTTATAATACAGACAGAAATATTCATTTTGGAAAGTGAAGTCAAAAAAGAGTCAAATAATTCAACTGCTCCAATCGGTGGAATTCCAAGGTCATAAATATCCCCCGAAATCATTAATACTTGAGGCTTTTCCTCTTCAATCATTTTTAATATTTCATCAAGAATATATTTTTGATCCTCTAGCATTGGAAATTTATTTACGTTTTTTCCCAGGTGAAGATCTGCCAAATGTATAAGTTTCATGTAATCCTCTTGCCCTTATTATAGCAATCATTTTTACAATTGACATATTTTTGGACAATTTTTTGAATATAGGCAAATAAAATAGAAAAAAACAAAATTTTATGATAAAATTATCTTAGGGTTGGGAAATGGCTTACGTAAAAAACTTATTTGATCAAAATTTTATTCAGTACGCTAGTTACGTTATTCGTGACCGTGCAATTCCAGATATTATAGATGGATTAAAACCAGTTCAGCGTCGTATTCTTCACACAATGATAGAAAAAGATGACGGCCGCTATACAAAAGTAGCAAAAGTTGTCGGTGAAGTAATGGCATATCATCCACATGGAGACGCTTCAATCTACACTGCCTTGGTAAATCTTGCCAATAAAGAATTATTTATTGATAAACAGGGAAACTACGGTAACCTCTTTACAGGTGATGGACCAGCGGCTCCCCGTTATATTGAATGTAGACTTAGACCAATTACAAAAGAAATTCTTTATAATCCAGAAATTACACAATACACAGAAAGTTATGATGGTCGTGCAAAAGAACCTATAGCTTTCAGGGCAAAACTTCCACTTGTACTTATTACCGGTGCCGAAGGTATTGCCGTTGGTATGAGTACCTATATTTTAAGTCACAATGTGCATGAAGTAATCGAAGCCGAAAGAAAATGTCTTCGTGGAGAAAAATTCCAGTTATATCCAGATTTTCCTACCGGAGGCCTTATTGATGTTTCTGATTATCAGGATGGACTTGGAAAAATTGTTACCAGAGCCAAAATGGATACTTCTGATGAGAAAAAAATCATAATTACAGAACTTCCTTATGGTTCAACAACCGAAAGTCTTTGCGATTCTGTAGAAAAAGCTGCAAAATCAGGAAAAGTAAAAATCTCTTCTATTCAGGACTACACTTCTGACCGTGTAAATATCGAAATTAAACTTTCCCGAGGAGTTTATTCAAAAGATGTAGTTGATTCACTTTACGCTTTTACAGAATGCGAAAAAACTGTTTATTGTAATTTACTGGTAATCAAAGACAATATGCCAGTTCAAATGACTTGTACCCAGGTAATTGAATATCACGCAAAACAATTGATTGGAGTTTTAAAAGACGAACTTGAAAACGAAAAACGTCACTTAATGGAAAAACTTCACCTTCGTACAATTGAACGTATCTTTGTAGAAGAAAGAATCTATAAGAAAATCGAAAGTCAAAAAACAGAAGAAGGCGTAGTAAATGCGGTAAAAGCAGGATTTAAACCTTTTGCCAAAGAACTTTTACACCCAATTACAGATGATGATGTAGAACACTTGCTTAAAATTCCTATCAGAAGAATTTCTCTTTATGATATGAATAAAAACAAGGCCGAAGTTACAGCAATCAACAATAGAATTAAAGAAATCAATAAATTATTAAAACATCTTGTTGAATATGCAATCAGCTGGCTGGATTCAATCGAAAAGAAATTACCAGAAAGTAGTGGAAAACGTAAGACAAAAATTACAAATATCAACACTGTTGATGTAAAAGAAGTTGTAAAAAGAAATACACCACTCAAATATGACGAAAAATCTGGCTATCTTGGAACTGATGTCAGCGGCGGCCAGGAAATGCTCAAAATTACCCCATACGATAAGATTCTTTATGTCAGAAAATCAGGAATCTTCTCGGTTTCGGAGGGGCCTAAAAAGATTTTTGTTGGACCTGAAATGTGGTACTGTGGATTTGCAGACAAGGAAAGTCTTTCTAAAGTTCTCTTTACAATTATTTACAGGGAGCCTGAAAGTCAATACGTTTATATCAAAAGATGTAAAATCGCAGCTTACATAATGAACAGAGATTATTTCTTTGCACCAGAAGGTACAGAAGTTCTTCATATTGATACAAGAAAGACCTTTAATTTCCAGTTGAATTATGTAAAAAAGCCAAAAATTAAAGTTCTTTCAGAAAAATTCAAGGCTTCTTCTTACGATGAAAAATCATTAAAAGCCAAGGGTGTTCGCGTAGCTGCTAAAGAAGTTCAAACCATTCAGATTTTAGATTAACTTTTTGAATAAGATAAGATGAATGTATTAGCAGAATATGTTAGTTTTGAAGAAAATATAAAAGGTTCTCGATTTTTAAGTGAATTATTTCCCTGTCAAAGTCAGGCAGAAGCAAGAAATCTAATCAAAGAACAAAAGGCAAAATATTCAGATTCTACTCATGTTGTCCACGCTTTTATTACCGGTCCTGGAGGAGAAGTTATGGGCATGAGTGATGATGGAGAACCAAGTGGAACCGCAGGCCGCCCTGCCCTGGATGTATTAAAAGGTCACAATTGTACAAATCTTCTTCTTACAATAACCCGATGGTTTGGCGGAACTCTTTTAGGCACCGGGGGATTGGTAAAGGCCTACGGAAATGGTGCAAAAGAAGTATTAAAAGCAGCCGATGAAAAGAATTTATTTCAACCCCTTGTTAGTAAAGTTGATTTTTCTTTTACCTGCGATTATTCCCTCTACAAATTAATAAAAATCAATTTTTCAAATTTCAACCTTTTTAATATAAAAGAAGATTTCCAGAGTCAGATTAATATCAGCGGTCAGATTCAGGAAGATCAAAAAGATTCCTTTATAGGAAAATTATCTGATATCTCCAACGGAAAAATCATTATAAAATTAAATTAATCGATTAATAAAAAAAATACACAATCTTTCAGGGGGAATTATGACAAAAAAAATTCAAACTCTTCTATTTTCTCTACTTTTAATATTTTCTATCAATTTAAATGCTCAAAATCTTTCAGAATTGGCAGGAAAATATGGATTTAAACTTGGTACAGTTATTTCTAATACAAGCGTAAATAATCCAGCCTACAAAAAAATGATTACAAATGATTTTAACAGCATTACAGCCTCAAATGAATTTAAAGCCTATTCTTTATTAAATCAGCACGATTCTATGGTAAATCCAGAGGGCATGCCTGCTATGCGCTATAATGCAGCCGATAAAATCTGTGATTTTGCCCAGGAAAATGGAATTAAAATGAGAGGCCATGTTTTAGTTTGGGATGCCTACATGAAAGACTGGTTTTTCCGCGAAGGTTACAAAAATACCGGAAAATATGTTGACCAGGAAACAATGAAAAAACGCCTTGAATATTACATAAACGAAGTAATAAGTCATTTTGAAAATAAATATCCGGGCCTTATTTATTGCTGGGATGTTGTAAACGAAGCCGTTGCCGATGGTTCTGGAGAAGCCGCCCCAGGCGATAAAAGAATGATTAGAACTAGTCGCGGTGGAACAAAAAACCTATTTTACAATTATGTAGGCCCAGATTATGTTGAACTTTCTTTTAAATATGCAAAAGAAGCAGTAAATAATGTAAATCCAGACATCAAACTTTATTACAACGATTACAACACCTTTATGTCAGGAAAAAGACAGGCAATAAAAAATCTTATTCAAAGTATTAATGCCCAGGAAAAACTTTGTGATGGAGTTGGAATGCAGGGCTATATTGGTGGTTACGGAAAACAAGACGGTTGTATGAATTTTAACGACATTACTTCTATTAGAGTAGCAATTTTAGATTATGCAAGTCTTGGAGTAGAAGTTCAAATTACAGAGATGGCTGTTAGAAATTATAAGTCTGACGAAAGAACAATGAAAGTTCATGCAAGATTTTATGAATCTTTGTTTACAGAATTAAAAGAAATTAACAAGCCGGACAATGCACCTTTAACAGCAGTTACAATCTGGGGAATTACCGATAATCCTGCCCTTTCTAGTTCAAGTTACGGTTATAAAATGAACGGACCTTACTGTGGAATCTTCACCGAAAGATGTAAGAAAAAGATTGAATATGATTCTATCTTAAAAGTCTTACAATAAGTAAATTATAAAATTGACAGAGAAAGGGGATGTCCAATAAGATTTGGCACTGTGGTCATTGAGCTTGTCGAAATGACCATTTACACTATATGTGGTGGTTTCGACAAGCTCAACCACCGCATTATTTACTTATTGGACATCCCCTTTTTTTTTAATTAATTTAATTCCAAGATTTATTTAATTCCCAGGGCTTCTTGTAAAACTTCTTTTACCTCGCTCACAGGAATAAAATTAATTCCTTTTTTTACAATTTCTGGAATCTCTTCCAAATCTTTTAAGTTTGCCTTTGGAATTATGATTGTCTTTATTTTATTGCGTTTAGCGGCAACAGTTTTTTCTCTTAAACCGCCAATTGGAAGTACCTTGCCGGTTAATGAAAGTTCACCTGTCATTGCCAGATGATTTTTTATTTTTTTACCGGTAAGTAAAGAAACAAAAGTTGTTGCCATTGTTATTCCCGCACTTGGACCGTCTTTTGGAGTTGCTCCCTCGGGAATATGAAGATGTACAATATTTTCGTCAAACCACTTAGCTTTTTTATAGCCCTTTTCAATTGCAAACTTTCTGGACCAGTTAAAAGCAATCTGGCTGGATTCTTTCATTACATCACCCATTTGGCCGGTAAGTATAAGCCCACCCTTTCCTGCAAAACTTGTTGCTTCAATTAAAAGAGTATCTCCTCCCATACTAGTCCAGGCAAGACCAATAGCAGTTCCAGGAATATCTGCAACTTTTAACTGAGATTCATCAAAATCTGCTTTTCCAAGATATTTATATAAATCCTGGGCCTGAATTAAATAACGGCGATTATGAATCTCCTCTACTTCCTTCTGCTTTTCTTCAATCAGACTTTGATTTTCTGGGCTAAGTTCCCCATTTTCCTCAGAAGCCTGTGATTTTATAGAAGATATTTCTGCTTTCTTTAATTCTTCTTCTGTAATCACTTCATTAACGATTTTACGGTGGATTTTATCAATCTGCTTTTCGTAATGTCTAACTCCAGATTCCCGGGCATATTCCTGAGCTATCTGCAATAAAGCTTCTTTAGTATATTTTACCTGATTCTTTTTTAATCCATTTTTAATAAGGTTTTTTGGAATAAGATATTTTTTAGCAATTTCAAGCTTTTCCTGATCAATATATCCACTCAATTGAATAATTTCGGCCCTGTCGAGTAAAGGTCCCGGAATAGATTCCAAAGAGTTTGCAGTCAAAATAAAAAGAACATTAGAAACATCAAAAGGTAAATCAAGATAATTATCTCTAAAAGCTACATTCTGCTCTGGGTCCAAAACTTCAAGTAAGGCACTTGCAGGATCTCCATTATGACTGGCCCCCATTTTATCAACTTCGTCAATCATAAAAACTGGAGAAATATTTTTAGTTATCTTTAAGCCCTGAATAATTTTTCCTGGCATAGCGCCAATATAAGTTCTTCTGTGCCCTTTTATTTCAGCTTCGTCCCTCATGCCGCCAACACTAAAACGGTAAAAAGGTTTATTCATGGCATTTGCAATTGAATGTCCAATACTTGTTTTTCCAACTCCTGGAGGTCCAACTAAAAGTAAAATAGAACCTTTAGAATCTTTTTTCATTTTTCTTACGGCCAGATATTCAAGGATTCGTTTTTTAACATCCTCCAGGCCAAAATGATCTGCTTCAAGTATTTCTTTAGCCTTTACTAAATTAAAATCTTCATAAGGATTTCCTTTCCATGGCAACTGAGTAATTAATTCCAGGAAATTTCTGCAGCCAATATATTCTGCAGAATTTGGATCCATAATTTTGAATTTTTCCAATTCACTTTCTACAGTTTCTTTAATTTCGCCTTCAAATTCAAATTCTTCGATTTTGTCTTTGAATTTATTGTAGTCTGTGGCACTTCCATCGTAAGTTTCGCCAAGTTCATCTACAATTGTTTTTAATTCTTCGCGTAAAAAATATTCCCTTTGATTTTTTTCTACCCGGTTGTTAATTTCGCTCTGAATCTTCTTCTGTACTTTTAAAAGTTCCTGTTCCTTTTTAATATGAACCAGAACTTTTTCCATTCTTTCACGAATATTTGTCATTTCAAGAATAGCCTGCTGGTCTTCTTTTTCAATGTTTAAGATAGAAGCAATAAAATCTGCAATCTTTCCCGGGTTGTCAATATTAACCATATTAAGACGCATTTCTTCTGTAAAAAGAGGATTATTTTCGCTTACCTCTTTCATTTCTGTAATCAAAGCCCTTGTTAAAGCCTTAACTTCAAAAGTATCTGCTTCTTTATCTTCCAGATATTCTACGGCAACGGCCATAGGTGCTGATTCGTGTAAAGTTCTTTTAATTTTGAATCTTTTGATTGTGGAAATAAAAATATTAATTCCGCCATCTGGCAAATTTACTTTTTTGATAATTCTAGCAGCAGTTCCTACTCTATATAAATCACTTACTTTAATAGATTCCTGGCTTTCGTTTTTCATCATAACGATTCCAATAAAACCTTCTTTTTCGTAAGCTTCTTCCACCACATGAACATCATCTGGTGCATTAATAATTAAGGGAGTAAAAATTCCAGGAAAAACTGGTCTGCCCTGAAGAGGAATAAGTGTTAATTTTTCTGGTAAAATCTGGTCAGAAGTAATAATCTGACTTTCTGAATTTTCATCATCTTTGATAATCATATCTTAAATATAATAAGACTTAACTTGAAATTCAAAGAAAATCAGATTTTATTTATTTTACTTCTTTTTTAAGGCTGAAGAAATTATTATATCGTCCTGGTACCAGTCAATTAAAAGAGAGAAAATTTCATCCTTATAATCCGGGCAGGAAACTTTGATTTTCCATACAGTTGCCGATTTTAATTCTTCCTGTGGAACCTGAGAAAGTTCTATCCATTGATTTTTGTAAAAAATTGTAAATTGGCAGTTTTCACTAATATCAAGACCGCTATTATTATCAAAGGCGTAAGTTTTAAAATTTAAATTACGCTTTGTGTTTTTTAAGAAATCACAATTTAATTCCAGGGCCTTAGAATCAACCTTAAAAGACTTCCAGTAAACATAAGGGCCAACAACAACTTTTACTCTGTAATCTCCATGACTTAAGAATACGGTTTTCATAGTGTAGATTTTATTATTTTCTTTTGAAGCAGTCTTTTTTCTTAATTTCAAAGAAGTAAGAAGTTTTTCGTAAAAACGTTTACCCTTTTCTACAAAAGTTCTGCGACTTCCTAAAACTTCCGGAATTTCACCATCATCATTTTCAAAGAAAAAAGCACGGGCCGGTAAATCAATAGAAGAAGACAGGGCCTTAGGCATTACCATTTCTACATTGACCGGAGTGTACCAGTGTCTTAAAATTGTACGGTGAATTAAGCCCATATGCCAGCAGACTGCAAAAAGTGCAATCAAAGCCGCAGCAATCCAGGCAATTCTTTTTACCTTTCTTTTAATTTTATCCTTTGGTTCAAATTCAGGATATTTATATAATTTTGTGGAAATTACAGATTTTGCCAGTTGAACTCTAAGTTCGTGAGTATCGTAGTGTTTAAGATATTTTTTTATTGCTTTAATAACACCATCAATATTCTGATATCTTTTAGAAACCTTTGGTCTTGTCATTTTATGAATCAGACGACAAACCTCAGGGGGAATTTTTTTATCTAATTTTCTTGGGCTTATATACTTTCCCTTTTTAATAACATTCAGAGTTTCAATAGAAAAAGTTCCGGGATAAGGTTTACTTCCTGTAATCATTTCGTAAAGCATAATTCCAAGAGCATAAATATCGGCCCTTTGATCTACACCCGCACTATTTTCAAACTGTTCTGGAGGCATATAGGCTGGAGTTCCTAAGGCAACCCCAGATTTTGTAATATTATCTCCATCTGCAGAATCACTGGCAATTCCAAAATCGGCTAACTTTATTTCGCCCCTTTTAGAAATTAAAATATTTCCGGGCTTAATATCTCTGTGAACAATATCTTTGGAATGAGCATATTTCAAGGCAAAAGCAGAATCCTGCATTATTAACATTGCAAGAGGAACAGGAAGAGCAGTTTCTTTACTAATTAATTTATCTAAAGCAGCACCATCAACTAATTCTTCAATCATGTAGCGGAAACCTGCTTCAGTAAAATAATCAAAAAGATGAACGATATATGGACTTTGTAAATCAAGTAAAATCTGGGCTTCTTTCTTGAATCTTTCAGCATTACCCGATCTGTTTTTTGCTGTCATTTTTTTAATAACAACATAACGTTTTAAAGACGGATGAATTGCTTTATAAACAACCCCCATACCGCCTTTTGCAACAATTCCAAGCACCTTGTATTTGCCAATTAAAGGTGGAAATTCATCACTCATTTTTTACCTCGTTTTTTATCTAAATGAATTATACTCTCTTCCAAATTTATATTTTTATTTGGATCAATAAAAACAATATTCTGTTTAGAAGGATTATGAATCTGTACAAATAATCCATTCTGTCTTAATAAATAATCCCCGTTTACGGGCCTATGACCCGCAAAATAATAAGAATCCTGGAGATTTTCTTTATTCAAGAGCTCTTTCATAATTGCAGGAACCGTAGCGTGAGTTACATCTCCGTTAGCAGTCCATATTAAATCTTCTATTATATTAGGATTTTCTCTGACATTTATAAATTCTTCCCTGGAATAAATATTTTCTGGCTCAGCATGGGAAACCACAAAATCTTTATTTGCAGAAATTAAAGGTAATTCTTTTTCCAGGCAGGAAATCATGTAAAGAATATCATCTCCGTAGATTTCAAACATAAATTTCTTTACCATATTTCCTTCATCAGCATATTTTCTAAAGGCATAATCTCCATTTCCACTTTTATTCAAAATATTTTCGTGATTACCCTTTATAAAATGAACAAGGTCTGGAAATAATAATTTTAATTCCATCAAGGCTGTAATTGTATTTAGACCTTCCAGCATTTCTGCAGACATAGCAGGCCCAGTGTAGATTCTAGAATCAAACTCCGCTTGAATTGCCTGCCAACGAAGAATAGTTTTTTCTGTGTGCAAAGCATCGCCTACACAGATAATTCTAACCAGTCCTTTTTTAAGGGCATGGAAAAGGCTTCTGTCGGAATAGGAAATATATTCTTTGGGTAATTTATAATTTAGAATGTTAAAGATAAAATCTGGTCTTGCGTGAATATCAGGAACAATTACCGTTGGCAGTGGATTTTTAGTAAAATCTAATAATCCACCGGCCCGCCCCTTATTATCTGCTGGCCTATAATTTGTAATTTCTTTTTCCAGTAAATCACAAGTTTTTTCACAGAGATTAAAAAAATAATCATGATCGGGCAAATTTACAGAAAATAAGCCCTCTTTAATACGAGAAAAGTCTTTTAACATTACTACACTTGATTTTTAAATTTACGAAATAACTAAAGACATATTCCCAATAGTGATTTTATCGCCAGGCATAAGCTTTACATATTTGTCCGCAGGAATCTTAGTACCATTTAAAAAAGTACCATTTGTACTTCCCACATCTTTAATAAAATAAACGTTCTTAATCTTTTGAATTAAAGCATGATGACGGCTTGCAAGTTTATTATCTACCACTACATCGTTATCACTTTCGCGACCAATAGTGATTTTTGCAACTAAATCAATACGTTTATTATTAAACATCAAATATGAAGCAGGTTTTGTTTCACCTATTGAATCTAAATGTTTGCCTACTGGGCTATCTGTTACAATTGTTGAATCTTCCATAAGTTTAATTATAGTCCTTCCAGAGTTAAATCGCAAATTTTTGCGGGTAAATATCCTTAAGATATTTGATTTTTAAATTTCGCCTTTTAAGGGTAATTCCAGTTTTTCATTTTCTGGACTTTCCCCAGCATCTTTCTTTGAAGTGAATTTTTCCTCTAAAGTTGATATTAAATCAAGAGGAATTCGTGAAAAGAAATTAAAAATTGGTAATTCAGATTTTATACAATCTTTAAGCATATTGATAAGTCTTTTTACCTCTTTTTTAGTTTCCTTGTCCATTTCGTTAAAGGCTTTTAATACTTTTTTTGATGCAGGTAAAATATTTTTACTAAGTTCATAATTTGTTTTACAACCCGAAGCAAGGTACAAATCAAAAAGTGCAGTTACAAATTTACACTTTTCTTCATTTGTCATACTTAAGTTCCAGTCATTTATTGTTTTAGAAAAGAATTTACTTTCTTTTGTAAAATCCTGAGCAGGAAGAAATTTACTACCCAAACACTGCCAATTTAAAGGATCATGCTGGGCAATTCCCCTGGAAGCGGCCTTAATAATCTGGCAACTTTTAGAATGGAACTGAAGCCCACCCACATAATCATCTTCTGGGAAAATATTAATTACCTTGTCTTGGATTCTACAAAAATCTTCTTTTTCAAAAAATTCTGGTAAAAATCCAGGGCCATCAAGATTATAAACAGACTGAATTCTTTTTTGATATTTTGGAAGAGCCTTAGTAGAAGCGTAAACTGCAAGATTTCCACCCTTAGAATGACCAATTACAGTAAATTTTTTGTGAATACTTTTAATAGCCTCATTTAAATAAATTAAAGCATCAGATTGAGAAGGATATGGATCCATGTAAGAAAGGAGAAAATCTTCTTTCCAGCCAATAATTGTGTCGTCCGTACCTCTATAAGTAACGAAGGCTAAATCTCCATATATAAAAGTTAATGCAGCAAATTGTTCACATTTTTCTTCATCATAAATACTTCTAAAAGCACAAACTTTTATGTCCTTAAAACGTCTGGTTTTTGCACATTTAAAAAATAAATCATCGGTCAATTCGTTAATACAAAGTCCCAGGTGAATTCTTTCTTCAAAATCAGGAGCATTTAATAGATTTTCTGCTAATTGTCCAAGGCTGATAGTCTGTTTAAAATTATCAGAAATTAAGCCCTGAAAGTGTAGATAAATGATATGTGAAAAAATTAAAGTATCAACTTCATTAAAAGGGGCATCCTTAAAAGTTAAATCCCCTCTCCAATCTAAATAATCTAATAAATTCATATAAACCCCAAATAAAAAAGGTACACTTCAATGAAGTGTACCTTTAATTTAACAAATTTTACAAAGAATGTGTAATATTTTATTAAACCTTAAATAAATTTACATCATCACCAATCTTTTCAATTGATTCTTCAAGGGAACCTGCAATTGCTCTTAATCTACCGGTAGAAGCATTTACATAATCTGTACCAGAAGTAATTTCTTCTACAGCAGACTGAATACTGTTCATAGATTCCTGAAGATTCTGAACATCTTTCATAATTGCCTGTCCACCACGATTCATTTCTTCGGCAGCACCACGAACTTCGCTTGTACTGTTGTTCATTGCTTCCAAAGCCTCAAGAATCTGTTTTGAACCGGCCTGTTGTTCTTCCATAGCCCCTTTGATTTGAGTAACAAGAATACCTGTAGAATTAATTCTGTCAGAAACATTCTGTAAAGCTTTTTCCGATGCACCCGAAGCAGAAACTACATGACCAATACTTTCCTGAATACCAGTAAGTTCCTGTCCAATTTTTGAAGACTGACTGGAAGAATTTTCTGCAAGTTTACGGATTTCATCGGCAACAACAGAGAAGCCCTTACCTGCATCTCCCGCATGAGCCGCTTCAATAGCCGCATTCATAGCAAGAAGGTTTGTTTGAGAAGCAATACTTTGAATAATTGTATTTGCATCCATCATGGCAGTAGACTGATCTGCAATTTTCTGAATTAAATTGTAAACAGTTGAGTTCTGTTCAATACCAGCTTTGGCATCATTTTCAAGATTATTAAATTCACCACTCATCTTAACAACAGAAGAATCAACAGCGTTAATATTTCCAATCATCTCTTCAACGGCGGCAGAAGCCTGAACAACACTAGAAGCCTGACTTTGAATCATTCTATCAAGAGATTCAATATTTTTTGTAATTTCTTCAACGGCAGAAGATGAACTTTCAACACTTTCTGCCTGCTGTTTAACCTGACCATTAACAAGTTTAATATTTCCAGACATCTGATCAATTGTAGAAGTTGTATTTGAAATTTCATCAGCAAGAGTTTTACCTGCCTCTTCCAGATTTCCTTCTGAATCTTTAACGGTAGTCATAATAGATCTGAACTTAACCATAAATCTGTTAAAGGCTTTAGTTAAAGCTCCAATTTCATCTTCTTCTTTAGATGGCAACTGTACAGTCAAATCGGCTTCTCCAGTAGAAAGGTCATCAACTAAATCTGTTACTTTTTCAATTCTTCTAAAAATGTAAAGTAACATACTTACAACACAGATAAATACAATAATTTCAATTCCAACTGCAAAAAGCATAATAACAGTTCTTGCAATATTAACAGGACGATTGACCTGTTCATCTGGAATTATATAAACAAGACTAAGATTTGTATTACCCGCATGACTTAAAAATGCCTGAGAAGCTTCCCCCTTTTGATTTATAATCTGATACTGACCAGCTTCTCCCTTTGTTAAATGATTGTATAAGTCTGGAGAAATATCACTAAGATTTTGAAGAACCAAAGCTTCGTCTTTATGAGCAATAATTCTTCCGGAAGTATCAACTAAAAGGAAATAACCTGTATTTGTTTTATTAAAGGAATTAATTTCATCTGCAATCATTTTA
The DNA here is from genome assembly GCA_024682655.1 of Treponema sp. Taxonomy (GTDB): domain Bacteria; phylum Spirochaetota; class Spirochaetia; order Treponematales; family Treponemataceae; genus Treponema_D. The sequence goes on along the minus strand of JAIKYZ010000134.1, from coordinate 1,753 downwards.
GTTCCAAGCATTGCAACATAAAAACCAAAAGTTTTTCCATTTTTATCTTTTGCAGCACGGGCAATTGGCAATACAAACTGACCAGAAGTTTTTGAAAGAACCATATTTCCAATGAATACGTCTTTTTTATCAATCATCATGGCCTTATAATAATCGCGTTCTTTTAAAGCACCTTTAGTTCCCACAAGACCTGTATCACGAACAGAAGTACCTTCAATATCACAGTAGAACATATAATCATAATCAGGATTTCTTAAATTTGTATGAGCCTGAAGCCATTCAATAACCTGCTCAGAATCTGCAGTTTGATTTATATCAGCACTTGAATAAACATTAAGGTCATTCTTATATTCATTAATCCATCTTTCAATGACATTAGCTCTTCCATTTACTATATTACTTGCCATTTCATAGGTAGTTGACCTAATAAGCCCCCTAACATTTCCAATTACGACAAATTGCATAATAGTTATCAGACCATATAGAATAACAAAGAGAATTGCCGAAGCTTTAAAACTCATTCTTTTAGTAAATTTAATTTTCTGTTTCACAAATAACTCCTTAAATATTAACAACATTTGTCAAATCGTCGTCAGAAGAAAGAAGTAAACTATTTTCTATGGTAGAAATAACTCCGTTTTTAATAAGTTTTACCATAGCAGGTACAATTTTTGGGTCAAACTGTTTCCCTGCACAACGTTCTAACTCTAAAATTATTCTCTCCGGTGAAAATTTTAACCTATAACACCTGTTAGTATTCATTGCGTCATAGGAATCTGCTACACAAATAATTCTTGCACATAATGGAATGTCATCTCCTTTTAACTGGTTTATATAGCCCTTACCGTCATATCTTTCATGATGATAAAGAACAGCGTTTTTTAATTCTGGCATAATAGTAAAATTTTTGAGCAAATCTGCCCCATTTGTTGTATGTAATTGAATGATTTCCCATTCAGAAGCCGACAATCTGGAAGTTTTATTTAAAATTTGATCTGGAATAGTTAGTTTTCCTATATCATGCATAAGTCCCATGTAATACATATCAGTCTGGAACTTTTCATCATAGCCCAATTCTTTTGTAATAGCTCTGGAATAGGCTGCAACTCTGGCAGAATGACCACGAGTATATTCATCTTTTGCATCAATAAACTGAACAAAGGTTTTCATAGTTTGTTCTATTAACTGAGCATCACGTTCTTTTTGTTTTTTTAATTCTTCTTCTTTGATTCTTAAGGCTTTGATTTTTTTATCTGCAAGTTTTCTAGTAATCGAATAAGTTAAAATCACTACTAAAATCATAAAAATAAATATTAAAAGCAGAACAAATAAAGGATTGGAGAAAGGATTTTCGAGAACTTTACCATGAATACTTACTTTTTCAATTATAAAATCTTTACTTGAATTAACTACAAAACCAAAAGCAATTCTTCCACCCGGTTTAATTACATTCCCCCGAATTTTATCCCCATCAAGAATAAGAAGATTTTCTGTCGGGTTATATTTAATATTCCAGGTACTTATAACTTCAACATGTTTTGGTAATTCTATAAGTGCTGACCATTCTGAGAAATTTTTCTTTGTTGTATTAGTAAAAAAGCCTTCATAAATAGAACCTTTTTCTGTTTTACTGATATTCCAGACAGCATTTCTTTTTATGCCAAGAAATAAACGATTATCTATATTAGAAGGTTCAAGGGTTGAAATTTGAACATAAGATTGAACCTTTTTATTTCGAAGTAAAATACGAATA
>JAIKYZ010000118.1 GCA_024682655.1 Treponema sp. | reverse complement strand
TACAAATTTCATTTTACAACCTCTAAAATTAATCTATTTTTAATTTACTACTATTAAAATGATTTTTCAATAAAGCCATCTTCCGGTAAAAAAGTAAGAATTGGGTATATTAAATCTGAGTAATTTATTATGCTATTTAATAGACAGGCGACCCTCGTGTAAATAAATACATGATTTACCCTTTGTATAAGCCTTTATTTTTCCTTTGGGTAATAAAAAGTCAGTTCAGGGTACAGGCCTTGAATAAGGCGGAAGTGACCGTCACGAGTCCAGAGAGGCACATCATACTTCATTGCACAAAAAGCAATCATCACGTCTGCCACAGGAAGCGTTATTCCGTTTTCACGTAAGGTCTGCAGCATAAAGCCAACGCCTTCAAAATCATATTCATCAGTGTGAAGAAGTTCAAAGGTTGTAAATGATGCCAGAATATTATCAATTTCCTGATTTGTTCTTGCACCATGCAAAACTTCCGATTTTACAACTCCACAAATCGCTACAGGTAATGAGTCTATTTTTTTTGCCAGTTCTGATTCTCTGTTACGATAATAATCAATAAGAATATTAGAATCTGCTAAAATCATATCATGCTCACTCTTCGCAATTCGTTTACTGCGTCTTCATCAATATCAATTGAACCGATAGCATCCATAACTTCTTTTCTGCTTCTAGTTGCCGGAGTAGGCGGAGTAACATTCTGGCGGATTCTTGCAATAAATTCCTTACGGCGTTTTTCCTGTTCTGGAGTTTGCGGTGGATTCACAACCCGCTTAGATTCTTCAACAAGGCGGTCATAATCTTCAACGGTAATCATCACACATTCTGGTGCATTATTTTTTACAATCACCTTGATTCCGTCTCTCTTTACTTCCTCAATGATTTTACCAGCCTCACCCTTATTAAAGCGGCTGATTGGCACAAAGCTTTTGAGCATTTTTGTCGCAGTTAAAGTGTCGTACATATAAATCTCCTATTGCTAGCGGTACAATATAGTTGTCATTAAAATTATCTATTAAAATAATAATAAATATAATAGATGTATATGTCAATAAAATAATTAATAAATACTGTTATCTGTAATTTTGCTATTATTTTTCTATATCTATTTTTTTCCAACTTGTAATACATAAAATACTATGTATAATAATATGCGAGAGGTGATTTTATGATGGCATTTGAAAAAAAAGAAATTGTCTCTGCAACTCAACTCGTTCGCCAGTTTTCAAACTTCCTGACGGAATTGACAAATAGAAAACTCAAAAAAATTGCAATTATCCGCAATAACGAAATGCAGGCGGTTGTGCTTCCAATTGATGAATATGAAAATCTAGTTTTACGCGCAAGCCTTTCCAATCAAAAATCAGTCAAAGATTTTTTTGGAAGTATAGATAAAGATGAGGCTGCTCAAATGGAAGCTGCTGTTGCGGAGTGTCGCAAGGTTGATGAAAATGAATGGTAAGCTTGTAGATACAAATGTGATTATCCGTTTTTTCAAAGGCGAAACAGAACTTTTTTCTCTTTTTGATGATATGGATAATCTGTATATTTCATCTATTTCTGTAGGAGAATTGATGTATGGAGCGGAGCTTTCTAAAAAAACTGATTTTAACAAAGAAAATTATTTTAACTTTTGCCAACAGATGAAAGTTATTTATCCAGATTTAGAGATTGCAAAAAGTTATGGAAAAATCAAAGCATCACTAAAAGCAAAAGATAAACCGATTCCAGAAAATGATATATGGATTGCAGCAACTTGCCATGCAGCAGATTTAACTCTTATTACGGCAGACAGCGATTTTGATTTTGTTGACGAAATATCTGTAGAAAAAATGTAATTAAAGAATCTTGAACCATTCAAGTTTTTTAAGTTTGCAAGTTCATTGGCGATTGCGTCATCCCTATGTGAAATGACAGATTCATTATCGCCGTCTTCTTTTAACTTTTTTGAGATGGATACCGCTTTATCCATAGAAGATTCTATTAAAATGATTTTTCAATAAAGCCATCTTTCGGTAAAAAAGTAAGAATTGGGTATATTAAATCTTAGTAATTTATTATGCTATTTAATAGAAAAAAAAGTAGATTTTTACCCCCAAGCAATTTAAAATCCATGTAGTTTTATTTAATAATAGTAAAGGTTAAGCCGATATTTGAAATGAGGTATATTGTCTTGAAATCTAAGATTTTGAGTTCTAACATTTTAACTCTTCTCAAAAAGCCTTTTACTCTTAGCCTGATTCTCTTAACTTTAGTGGCAGCAAATATTTGGGCAACGGCTTATACATATACCTCTTCTGGTTGGTCACCTTCTACTCCAACTTCTATAACCTCGGCTGACACCATAACAATTTCTGCAAACTGTGAACTTAGCGCTTTGGAAAATCAAAGTGGAGCGACAATTACAATTGAAGAAGGAGCAAGTCTTACTGTAACAGGGAATATTACTTTTACTGCGAATGTAGTAAATAATGGAAGCCTTGTTATTGCAGAATCAAAAACCGTTACTTTTGCATCTTATTCAGGTTCTGGAAGTCTTACAAACAATGGAAGTATTACATTTAGCACAAGTCTTACACTTGAAGGCACCATTATAAATAATAGCGGAGCAAGTATAACTACCAGTTCAATTACCCTTGGAAGTGACTCAAATACAAGTGCATCAATTACAAATGCGGGTGCTTTTACAACAAGCGATTCTTTAACAAATTATGGCACAATAGAAAACAGTGGTACCTTTAGTGTTACAAACTCAATCACAAATAACGGTACAATAAATAACACTGGAACAATGTCGGCTTCTACAAGTATTACAAACAGCGAAAGTGCAACTTTTACAAATACAAGTACAATTACTGCGGGAAATACTGTTACAAACGAAGGAACTTTTATTTCTTCGGGCGACATTACTTCAAGCGATGGCAGCACAACAATCGAAATCACAAACTCTGGTGACTCAGCATCTTCTGTAACTTCAGCTTCTACCTATTATTGGATTGGAAGTGCCTCTACAGAAGGAGAATGGACCGATGGAAATTCGTGGAGTACAAGCGAAGGTGGAAGTGCCGCAGGAACCTACCCGGGCCAATATTTTACCCAAGATGCAGCATGGATTACTGTTGATAATGCAGAAGTTAAACTCACAAGTGATATTACAATTTACACTTTATATATAGAAAATACTGTTACTATAAATCTTTCTTCCTACACTTTAAATATTTTAGACAGTGATTATGCTAGTCAGAACCACAACAGCGAATATTTTAAGGGAGCCCTCCACCTTGGAAGAGAAAATTCTGCTAGTTTAACTGTTACCGGCTCTGGCAATCTTTCAATGGATATTTTGGACGAAAACGAAGCTAAAGAAAATACATTAACTGTAGACTCTTCTGCGACTGTTACTGTAAGAGGGCACATTTGGGCTGATTCAAATACTCTTGGCGACTATTCTCTTAAATTAAGTGGCTCTGGTAATTTTAGCGCAAGTGGAGCTTCTTTAATGTTTGGTTCTGGACAATATTCTGGACTTTACATTGACAGCGACATTCAATTAGATACAGAAACTCAAACTTTATTTACTTTTGAGTGGAAATCAACAGCAACAAGCAGTGATTGGAAAACAAGCAGTAACTGGGCTTATGGTAGAGTTCCATCCTACTTTGTAAACATTTCAGTTCCAGCTTCTTCAAATAATTTTCCTCTTTTTAACGGCCCAGATTCTTATTCTTCATACTTTAATAAAATCACAATAGAAGATTCAGCTGAACTTTCACTATCTGCCGAAATTTCTGTAAAAACTTATGATTTTAATACCAGTGGAAAATTAATTCTTGATGCTTCAAGCAATGATTTTACATTTGAAAATACAAGTGGGGCTGATTTAACAATTCCATCTCTGGAAATTAAAGGTACAAACACTCTTACAATCGACGCCAGCACTAATTCAATTTCTGCTACAAGTTTAAGTCTTTCTAACACTCCAGATTTAACGGTGCTTGGACAACTTAGTCTTCCGGCCGCAGAAGGTTTTGGGGATATTACAATTGGAGATGGAAGTACAAGTTCAAAATTAACTTTTACAGGTGATGGAGC
>JAIKYZ010000087.1 GCA_024682655.1 Treponema sp. | reverse complement strand
GGATTAACTACGTTCTTCAAAGATTTAGACATTTTTGCAACAATCTGTTCCAATTCCTGTCCTGTAGCTTTTTCGTAGTATTTTCCATCATCCTTCTGTTCAACTTCATCAACTGGAACAAGAGTTTTGTCCTTGCGCTGGAAGGCAAATGAAGTAATCATACCCTGGTTGATAAGGCGCTGGAATGGTTCTTTTGTAGAAACAAATCCTAAATCATAAAGTACCTTGTGCCAGAAACGGGCATAAAGTAAGTGGAGAACGGCGTGTTCAGCACCACCAATATAAAGATCTACCGGCATCCAGTAGTTTTCTGCTTCTTTTGAACAGAAGACCTTATTATTTTTTGGATCAAGATAGCGTAAGTAGTACCAGCATGAACCACCCCACTGAGGCATTGTGTTAGTTTCTCGTTTTGCATCTGCGCCACACTTAGGACATTTGCAGTTTACCCATGAATCAATTGCTGCAAGAGGAGATTCTCCAGTACCTGTTGGCTGGTAAGATTTTACTTCTGGAAGTTCAACCGGCAGCTGATCTTCAGGAACTGGAACTGTTCCACATTTTGGACAGTGGATAAGAGGAATTGGTTCACCCCAGTAGCGCTGGCGGCTGTAAACCCAGTCACGGAGTTTGTAATTTATAGCCTTACGACCAATTTTCTTTTCTTCAAGGAATTCCAGCATTTTTGCAATTGCATCTGCTTTGTTAAGACCATCAAGGAATTCAGAGTTTACGTGGATTCCATCCTGAGTCCAGGCCTGTTTTTGTACATCAACTTCAGATTTAAGAACTTCGATGATTGGAAGATTGAACTTCTTGGCAAATTCCCAGTCTCGGTCATCATGTGCTGGAACGGCCATAATAGCACCAGTCCCGTAAGAAATTAATACATAATCAGCAATCCAGATTGGAATTAATTTTCCGTTTACAGGATTGATTGCATAACTTCCAGAGAATACACCAGTTTTATCTTTTGCAAGGTCTGTACGTTCAAGGTCAGATTTTTTAGCTGCTGCTTCCTGGTAGTCTTTTACAGCTTTTTCCTGTTCAGGAGTTGTAATCTTAGAAATAATTGCATGTTCTGGAGAAACAACCATATAAGTTGCTCCAAAAAGTGTATCACAGCGGGTTGTATAAACTGTGAGTTTATCTTCTGTTGGCTTTCCGTCTTTATCTGCAACTGTAAAGGTAACTTCTGCACCTGTAGATTTTCCAATCCAGTTATGCTGCATAAGTTTTACAGATTCTGGCCAGTCCAAGCCTTCAAGGTCATTGTCCAGGCGGTCAGCGTAATCTGTAATCTTTAAAATCCACTGGCGGATTGTTTTGTGAGTTACCTGAGTATGACAGCGTTCACAGCGGCCTTCTTTTACTTCTTCGTTTGCAAGACCAGTCATACAAGAAGGACACCAGTTGATTGGAGTCTGAGCTTCGTAGGCCAAGCCTTTTTTATAAAGCTGAAGGAATATCCACTGGGTCCACTTGTAATAATCTGCTTCACAGGTAGAAACACAACGGTCCCAGTCATAAGAAAAACCAAGTGATTTAATCTGCTGGGTAAATTTTTCAATATTTGCGTTAGTAGTAATTTTTGGGTGGGTTCCAGTTTTAATAGCGTAGTTTTCTGCTGGAAGTCCAAAAGAGTCAAATCCCATTGGGTGAAGAACGTTATAGCCGTTCATGCGTAGGTAGCGGCAATATATATCTGTAGCAGTATATCCTTCTGGATGACCTACGTGTAGGCCTGCTGCTGATGGGTAAGGGAACATATCCAAAACATACTGACGTTTTTCTTTTGGAAATTTTGGATCTTCTGTAGCTCTAAAAGTTTTGTGCTGGTCCCAGTATTTTTGCCATTTTGGTTCAATATTTTCAAATGGGTACTTAGACATTTTTTATACTCCTACTGTGCGTCTTTAGTCGCACTGTTTTATTTTATTATGAATAAAATTACTTATATTATAGTGAAAAGCTATGGGTGTTTAAAGTAAGTAGGAGTATTCAAATCTATTTGCAAGGGAACCAAATTTTCATTTGATTTAAGCCTCTGTTGCCCCAGGTGTAATAAGGAACCATCTTAATATGAACAAGACTTTCTTCCGGTTTTTTGCTGGTGTAGAGTTCTTCACTCTGTTCAGACAAATATCCTTTTACAATAAGGGAATTATCTGCCTGGGCAAGTGGTTTTCTTTTTGAATTTATTGAAAGTCCTAAAACATCTTCCTTGTTGTCTACTCCTTCGGCACAATAAACTAAAGGTCCACGGCAAACGGCAACTTGGCCACTTAAATCAGGAATTCTTGAAGAAGGGTAAACAAAATATGGAGAGCGGTCTAATCTCATCAAAATCTTATCACCTTCTTCTACCGGAATATAGGCATAGCCTTTTTTTACCTTGTCCTGATTGTTAATCAACCATGGAAGATTATTTTTTAAGATAATTGTATTTTTACTCCAGGCTGGAATTCTAACTGCAAGTTTAAGTCCTTTGGCAGCCTTTTCTACATTGTATTTAACGCTAAATCCATAAGGGAATTTACTGCTGCATTGAATACGACTTCCGTTTTCAAAAGAAATCTTTCCTGCTGCATATAAATGACAGAAAACTGTGTCTTTATTTTCGCCGTAAGCATATTTTCCAAAAGAAGAAATTAATCTTGCAACATTTGGTGGGCAACAGGCACAGGCATACCAGGTTGGTCTTTGTGGAAGATCGTGGCGGTGGGTAGGGGCAACTCCTGCAATTCCAGGAATTACTTCAAGAGGATTTACATAGAAAAATCTCTTTCCGTCTGCCTGCATTCCTGCTAATACGGTATTGTAAAAGGCTCTTTCCATTATGTCGGAATATTCTCGGTTTACGTCCATTTCCAACATTCTTGAGGCAAAGAAAATAAGTCCAATTGAAGCACAGGTTTCACAATAGGCAGTATCACTTGGTAAATCATAATCAACGCTAAAAGCTTCTCCCTGAACTGTAGAACCAATTCCTCCTGTAATGTACATTTGTTTTTTAGTTATAGAGTTCCAGAGCCTTATACAGGCATCTTTTAATTCTTTATCTTCAGTCTGGCTTGCAATATCTGCCATTGCTGTGTATAGATAAACTGCTCTTACGGCATGACCTTTTGCATCTTTCTGTTGTCTTACCGGTTCATCAGCCTGATTGTAAGCAGGATTTTTTCCATCTGTTCCCCAGACTGTCCAATCTCTCATTTCTCTTTCTTTTTCAAAATGTTTAGGATCAAGACCCCTTACATCAACGAAATGTTTTGCCAGTTCAAGACACTTTTTTTCTCCGCTAGTTTTGTACATTTTCATTAAGGCAAGTTCCACTTCCGGGTGGCCAGGGAATGAGGCTTTATCAAAATCACTGCCTTCCATAAATTTTTTATAGATACAGTCAACGTTTTTTAGCATTACATCAAGAAGTTTGCGTTTGCCAGTTGATTCGTAGTAGGCAACGGCTGCTTCCATCATATGACCATCACAGTAAAGTTCATGACCTTCGCAGAGATTTGTCCATCTTTTATCCTGATCTTTAATTGTAAAGTAAGTATCCAGATAACCGTCTTTGTCTTGAGCCTGCTCGATAAGATCAATTAAATTATCTGCAGTTTTTTCCAGTTCTTTATCTGGGAAAATTGAAAGGGCAAAGCCTACTGCTTCAAGCCATTTTGCGGCATCACTGTCCTGAAATACCATTCCGTAAAATCCGTCATCAGCCGATTCTCCTCTTAAAACTTTTCCGGCATTTATAAAGTTTTTAATTACATGAGATTTTTCGGAATTTTCTTTGTTTGAATCTTCAAGAACTGAATACTGATAAGGTATTACAACATCCTTAATAAGTTTCTGATAATGTTTAATAAAGCCTTCTGAGGCCTTGTAAGATTTCTGATTAATTTGATTAAGTGTTTTCATAATTCCAATATAAAACATAAATCATTTTTAGTAAAACGATTAACAGATAAAGTATCATTTTTAAATTTCTTCTTAATTCCTTTTGAAAGGGCTGTAAATGGCCACTCTTGAAACACTTTTACATTTTTTGTATAATTGAACGCTATGAGTAGATGTTTTGCAATGTTAAAACCAGGTGTAGTAAATCGCCGTTTGGTTGGAGAAGTTATTGAACGCCTTGAAAAGAAAGGTCTTAAAATTGTTGGATTAAAATTAGTTCATCCAACTAGAGAATTAGCAGAAGAACATTATTTTGAACATAAAGATAAACCTTTTTTTGAATCTTTAGTTGATTATCTTGTATCTGGTCCTGTTGTTGCAATGGTTTTGCAGGCAGATGATTGTGTACTTATTACACGTAAGTTAGTAGGAAAAACAAAGCCTTCTGAAGCTGAACCTGGAACTATTCGTGGAGATTATTGTGTTCACACAGAACGCAATATTATTCACGCTTCGGACAGTGATGAAAGTGCAGAAAGAGAAATTAAACTTTGGTTTAAAGATAATGAAATCTTTGACTGGAATGATTGTGAAGACGGTTGGTATTAATAAATAATCATCGTAATTTGCAATAAAACGCATGCTAGAGGGCATGCGTTATTTTTTTTAAATTGACTTTTTGATATTATATAAAAAAAGTAAGCAGAATTTATTTTACCTTCTTAGACAGAAAGTAATTTATTGTAGAGGAGATTTAAAAATGGAATCTAAGTCTGTTGGTGTAATTGGTGGAGGTGCCTGGGGTACAGGTATTGCACAGGCTCTTGCCAGAGGAAATCATAAAGTTCAGATCTGGGCTTTGGAAGATGAAGTTGTTGCTTCTATTAATAATGAACACGAAAATAAAAAATTTCTTCCTGGTTATAAATTAGACCCTTCAATTACTTGTTCAAAAGATATAACTGAAGTAGCAAGTGGAAAAGAATTTCTTATTGTTGCTTCTCCTTCTTTATACTTAGCTTCTACACTTTCAAAAATCAAAAATGTAGAAAATATTGCCGATGGTTCAACAGTTATTGCCTGTCTTACAAAGGGTTTTGTTCCATCAGAGCAGGGACCTAAATTAATTCTTGAAACAATGGAAGATGCCCTTCCAGAAATTTATAAAGATTGTACAGTTTATGTTGCAGGACCTTCTCATGCCGAGGAAGTTGCAATGGGTAAAATTACAGCCCTTGTTGCCGCATCTTTAAATCCAAAAAATTCAATCAAGGTTCGTGAACTTTTAAAAGTACCAGGACTTATGGTTTATTCAAGTTTTGATATTATCGGAGTTCAGATTTGCGCCGCTGCTAAAAACGTTGTTGCAGTTGTTTACGGTGCTTTGGATGCAATTTCTGAACAGTCAGATGTTATTGGCGATAACTGCGAATCTTTCCTTCTTGCCGCTGGATTAAATGAGATTCAGACTTTGGGATTTGCTATGGGGGCAACTCACGCCGAAACCTTTACTTCAATCAGTGGAGTAGGCGATTTGGATGTAACTTGTAAAAGTAAATATGGTAGAAACAGACGTTTTGGCCAGGATTTAATCAAAACTGATATGCTTTCAAAATTTTCTAGCATTGATGATTTAATTGCAAATGTTGCAAAAATCGGATATTTACCAGAGGGTGCAATTGCCTGTAAATATGCCTACGAAATTGGAAAAAAGAAAGATATTAAATTGCCATTAACAAATACTTTGTATAAAATCCTAAATAAAGAAGAAACAGTGGATGAAGCTGTAAGTAAACTTTTAAATATCGATGCAAAAATTCGTAAATAAAAAGATATATTTTAAGGGAATGCTATGTTAGAGAAAATTACAAATACTTTTGGTGGAATAGTTAAAAAATTAAGCGGAAAATCAACTATTACAGAAAAAAATATTGAGGAAACAGTAGAAGAAATCAAAATGGCCCTGCTTGAGGCCGATGTAAACCTCAGAGTTGTAAGACGCTTTGTAAATTCAACTATCGAAGAAGCAAAAGGTGAAAAGGTTTTAAAGGCCGTAAATCCAGGTCAGCAGTTTACAAAAATCATTTACGACAAAATGGTTGCAATGCTGGGAGATACAAAACAGGATTTACATTTAAAAGGTCCCGATACCCAGTCTGTAATTTTAATGCTCGGTCTTCAGGGTGCTGGTAAAACAACTGCCGCTCATAAACTTGCAGCTCGTTTATTAAAAGAAGGTAGAAAGCCACTTTTAGTTGCCTGTGACCTTGTACGTCCTGCCGCTGTAGAACAGTTGAGTCAGTTGGGACAAAAAATTGGCGTTCCTGTTTATAAAGAAAACAATAAAGATGCTGTTAAAAACGCAAAAGATTCAATTTCCTTTGCAAGAAAAAATGGTTGCGACACAGTAATTATCGATACTGCCGGTCGTTTGCAGATTGATGAAGAAATGATGGCTGAACTTGTAAAAATCAAGAAGGCTACAGATCCTTGCGAAGTTTTACTTGTTGCAGATGCAATGACTGGTCAAAACGCAGTTGATATTGCTAAATCATTTGATGAACAGCTTGGACTTACCGGCGTAATTCTTACAAAGTTTGACTCAGATGCCCGTGGTGGTGCTGCCCTTTCATTAAAAACAATCACAGGTAAACCAATCCTCTTTATTGGTACTGGTGAAAAAACTGAAGATTTTGAAATTTTCCATCCAGAAAGAATTGCAAGCCGTATTCTTGGAATGGGTGATGTTGTTTCTTTAGTAGAAAAAGCTCAGGAAACTGTAGATGAAGAAGCAGCCTTAAAACTTCAGAAAAAATTACAGAGAAATGAATTCACTCTGCAGGATATGCTTGAACAGTTCCAGCAGGTAAAAAAGATGGGCAATATGCAGTCTATTATGGATATGATTCCAGGAATGAGTGGAATGGACGCTTCTCAAATGGATTTTAGCAGTCTTAAGAAAAATGAAGCAATTATCCAGAGTATGACCTATAAAGAAAGATTAAATCATCTTATTATTGGCCCTAGCAGACGTAAGAGAATTGCCAAAGGTTCTGGAACTTCTGTTGCCGAAGTAAATAAACTTATTAAACAGTTTGAAAAAACTAAGTTGATGATGAAAAAGGTAAGTAGAAATAAAGGTATGCAGGGAAAAATGATGAGTCAGATGGGAATTGATCCTTCGGCTTTGGCTTCCGGTGGTATGCCAGGAATGGGTGGTTTACCAGGAGGAATGGATATGTCTGCCTTAAAGGGAATGGATATGAAAAAACTCCAGGAACTTGCCAAGAGATTCCGCTAATAAAGCAAAAATCTTACAATAAATAATATTTCCTGTAAAAAAAAGCGAGACTTCACAAAGTCCCGCTTTTTTTCTTTATAAACTTAATCTACAACAATGTAATTTACACTTCGTCCATCAACCGAGTAGGCCTTATTTGGATTTGTGTTATCTAAGATTGGCGTTAAGCCCACATAATAAGAATAATAATAAGTACCACTTGTCAAAGGTAAATCTAATTCGTATAGGCCCGGCGAAGTTTCTCTTAATTCATAAATCCATGGATCCCAGTTGGTAAAAGTTCCTGCAAGTCTTAAATTAAGTCCTTCTTTTCCCTTGTAAATAAAATGAACGGTGTCGTCTTCTGCTTTCTGAGTATAGATTTCTACACTTCCCGGAGCATCTACTTGGGAAAAATAAAGGTTTACACTTTCGTCATATACTTTATTTGGATTTAAGGGGTCTGTTGTCCATAATCCGTCAATAATTAATCTGTAACGAAGGGTGTTAAATTTGTGCTGCCTTTTATAGCAGTAGAACATATGTTTTTTTGTTACAAGTCCGTCTTCATCAGTGTTTGTTAATAACTGGAATGGATGAATAACCTGATAATTTTCGTAGTCAAAAGCAATTCCCACAAAACGATGATTTACATCTGCAGTAAAAATTATGTACTCATCGGTTAAAAGTGGTTCTCCGGCCTGGTCTATGTTGTGCAAAAGACTATCTAATTCAAAATCCTGATAATTTACTTCTGGCGCCGCAAAAAGCATTCCTGAGCAAAGACAAAATATTGCCAGAATTAAGAGAAATTTATTCTTTTTCATACTCTCTGTATCGGCATGCTGAAAAAAAAATAAAGTAAAAAAAATAAAGTCTTTTGTTTATGCGAAAAAAGCAGCCATTTCTTTTACAATTGCTAAAAAAGGGTGATAATATATAGAAAAATGTGATTTTTTCCTTAAGTGAAGGTAAAATTTCTCCGTTAGTTTAAATGAGGTGGAAAATCTTCTACTTGTATTTTAGAAGTATTGTGGGGTAAAATTAACGTATGCCAGGCTTAAGTCAGCTAAAACAGTTCAGTAAAGACCTCCTTGCTATTGGTAATGAAGTAACAGTTCGTGCCAGCAGGGGAGAAAAACCTGTAACTATTCCAATTCCAAGTGATATCACAATTGATAACGATTCCGAAGAGTTTGTTCTTGGTATGCCCGAAAAAGAGGCTGTCCAGGTAAACATTCCTGTTGAGGAAGATCTTTCTGACTTAGCTGGAATTGTTTCTGCACCTTCTGGAAAAAAAGAAGAAAGTCCTGCCCCAAGCTTTGAAGCCCCAGATCTATCATCACTTTTAACACCTGTCTCAGCAGATTCAGATTCTTCTGATTCTGGAGATATGCCAGATCTTTCGATGTTTATGGAACCGGAAGAAGAAGTTGAAGAAGAAGTTGAGGAAGAAGAACCAGAGGAAATTTCAATTGCAGATATGGGCCTTGATGCACTTTTGGCTGGCGGAGGATTTGATCAGCCTGAGGAATCTGAAGAAGAAAGCCCTAAAGAGGATGATTTTGAAATTGGTGAATTTGAAGATGTTGATGATTTAGACAGTATAGATTCACCTTCTGCAGCTAGTGATTTAGATCCACTAGAAATGCTTGATTCAGATTTACAGTCTTTAGATAGCCCTCAAGAAAATAATGAAAAACCTTCGGATATTGATATTGAAAGTCTTGGTGATGATATAGATCCTTCACTTTTTGCCCCTGCCGATCAGGAAAAAAATTCTGATGCAGATGATTTACTTGAAGATTTAGATGATATTCCAGAAGTGGAAGACCTTCCTGCAGATTCAGATAATTTAGGTGATGGTCTTGATGATTTAGCCTCTCTTGAAGATGTAAGCTCAGCAGATTCAGCAGAGCCAGTTGAAGATTTTGGTTTAGATGATATTGAACCAATTGAAGATGTTACTCCAGAGGAATCAACAAAGCCAGTCGAAGATTTTGGCTTAGATGATATTGAACCAATTGAAGACGTTACTCCAGCAGAATCAACAGAGCCGGTAGAAGATTTTGGTTTAGATGATATAGAGCCAATTGAAGACGCTACTCCAGAAGAATCAACAGAGCCGGTAGAAGATTTTGGCTTAGACGATATTGAACCAATTGAAGACGTTACTCCAGAAGAATCAACAGAGCCAGTAGAAAATTTTGGCTTAGACGATATTGAACCAATTGAAGACGTTACTCCAGCAGAATCAACAGAGCCGGTAGAAGAATTTGGCTTAGACGATATTGAGCCAATTGAAGATGTTACTCCAGAGGAATCAACAGAGCCGGTAGAAGATTTCGGTTTAGATGATATAGAACCAATTGAAGACGTTACTTCAGAAGAATCAACAGAGCCAGTCGAAGATTTTGGCCTAGATGATATAGAGCCAATTGAAGATGTTACTCCAGAAGAAAATATTGAAAGTCCATCAGGGGAAGAAAGTTTTGACCTTCCTGAAGAGATGGAAGATTTAGGCGAAATTCCTTCTGATAATAATGAAGAAAATCAGGAATTACCTGCAGGTGATTTGGATTCTTTTGATTTACCAGAGATGGGAGATGATTCTTTTGCAGAAAGCCCAGAAAACCCTGTTGAAGATTTATCAGCCCAAGCTTTTGACCTTCCAGAAGAAAGTTCAGATGCTGGTGCTGATTCAGGGGAAGCTTCTGGAGAAAGTGATGATTTAAGTGCCGGCCCAGATTTTTCTGATTTTGCAGCAGATTTTGATATGCCAGAAATGGAAGAAGTTTCTTCTGCTGGACTTGATGATATAGATAATAGCCAGGCAGAAGATAAAGCTTCAGAAGCTGGAGATGATTTTAATTTATCAACCGATGGTATTGATGGCATTGATTTTGATGACTCTTCTATAGATTTTGAAGACACTTCAGCAGAGGGTGGAGAAAGCCCTGAAATTTTTGATACATCAGAAATGGAAGGAGTTGATTTTGACCTTCCTGAAACAGATGCCCAGCTTGGCCCTGCAGCAGATTTTGAACTTGGAAATAGCGAAGATTTTGCTATGGAAGGGGATTTTGAAATTCCTGGTTTCTCTGATGTTGAAACTGTAAAAGAAGAAAAATCTAAGAAGCCTGTAATTGAAAAATCAAAAGGTAAAAATAAAAAGAAAAAAGAAGATCTTGATGTTGCAGATTTTTCCGGGGCAATGGAAAGTGAAGAACTTCCTCCAAACACCCTGTCCGATTCTCAATATAAAGTATTCTTAAATAATCTTTCGGAATATCCATTAAATGTTCGTCTTGCGGTAGAAGACTTACTTGTAAAAGATGAATTTACCGAAGATGCCGAATTTGAAATTGTAGAAAAAGTATTAAACAAAGTTCCTGCCCGACAGCTTGCATCTACTTTGGAAAAAATGCTTGATACTTCAATTCCTGTTCCTAGAGATTTTGAACACAGAACTGCAGAAGAATACGAAGCTTATAAAAAATCACTTTCTTATCAGTTAAGAAATAAAATTATTCCTGGTGCAATTGCTCTTGTAGCCCTTTTATTTGTTGCCTGGGGATTATTTAATTTTGGAAAGAATTGTATTTATAAACCAATCAGAGCCGCTAGCCTTTATAAAGAAGGATATAATTTACTTGTAGAAAATGAATATCCACAGTCAGAAATGAAATTCAACGAGGCTCTCAAATATCGTTTGAGTAAAAAATGGTTCTTTGCCTATGCAAGAGGTTACAGGGAACACAAACAGTATCAAAGAGCAGAAGAGATGTATACAAACATCCTTTATTGTTTTAAGCATGATAAAGCTGCCGGTCTTGAATATGCTGATATGGAACTTTCAGACCTTGCAAATTACCAGCACGCAGAAGATATAGTTCGCCGTGAAGTACTTGATTATCATATTAACGATCCAGACGGAATGCTCCTTTTAGGAGATATTTTCCTTGAATGGGGAACAGAAAAAGACCCTGAAAAACTTGAAATGGCTCGTCAGCAGTATGCAACCTTAATTCAGTTATATGAAGCAAATGATTTGTATATGTCCAGAATGATGCGTTATTTCATCAGATCAGATAAGTTACTTGAAGTATTACAAATTAAAGATACCTTCCAGAAAGAAAAACAACTTGCCCCAGAAGATTGGACTGAACTCAGTGGATATTTATTGGATAAGTATTATGGACCATTAGCTCCTTCTGAAGAATATTTAAGATATAGAATTGAAGGTTTAAGAGGACTTTTATTAAGAGCCGTTGCTACAAATTCACAAAACCCAATTTCTCACTACAACTTAGGACGTTACTATGTTCTTTCTAACGAAATGAGTGGAATTGAACCAACTTTACAAAATGCAATTAGAACTTTCAATAGTTCAGAATCACTTAAGAGAAGAGATATTTACAAGTATATCGATTCTTATAAACTTTTGGGTGAATATTATATAGAAACAAAGGATTATCTCCAGGCCCAGGACCAGTTTGCAGAAGGTATTTCACTTTATACTACCGAAAGAGATAATGCCGGTTTTGAAGGAACTCCAGAAGTTGGAAAACTTTATGAAGATCTTGCAAATATCAAATACTTTATTTCAGGTGATTATGATGAAGCTCTTATCAACTACCAGAATTCAATTGAACTTGGTAACGATTCACCAGAAATGAGATATAAGATTGGCTATATTCAGTATAACAACAAGAAATATATAGAAGCCCTTGGAAGTTTTATGAAAGCCGGAGAAGGAAACATAAAAGAAGAAAATCTTATGCTTGCTATGGCAAATACACTTTCTCTGAGAGGCGATGATTATGCTGCCCAGGGATATTACGAAAGACTTATAAATAAACTTGATCTTGAAATTGCAGATAAGGGACTTGTTCTTCCTCAAAAGAATCTTACAGATAACGATCTTGTAACTTCTTATCTGTATGCATCTAATAACTATGGTGTAAGTTTGTATAGACTTGCAAAGAGAACAGGAAACAGCTCTCTTAATGCTCAGGCAATTGTTCAGTTCCAGCAGTCATTAAGAGCCTGGGATTCACTTACCCGTAATCAGGATACCTTGTTAAGAATTGGTGGAAGTAATCTGGCTCAGGAAAACATTAAGTACATTACTCATAAATTACCAGAGTTTGAACCATCAATTTATTTAAATATTCCTAATACTCTTACAGATAAGGAAAAATTATAATAATTTAAAAGTTTTAAGGATATTGTATGGATTCAAGAATATTACAGGGAATAATTAGGAATCAACGCAAATATAATATTCTTAAGGAACTATTTAGAAAATCAATTCACATTTGCAGTGCCTTTGTTCCTTTGATTCTTTATTATTTTTACTGGCCTACAATTATTCTTTTAATAGCGGCTGCATTTTTTTATACAATCACACAAATTTTAATGCTCAAAGGTATAAATGTTTTCTTTTTCTCTAAGATTATTAATCTTGCATCCCGTAAAAGAGATGAAAATAAGTTTGTTCTTGGACCTTTAACTCTTGTTTTTGGAATTTTATTTGCGGCCTTACTTTTGCCCTTTAAGCCTGCTATGGTTGGAATCTTTGCCTTATCTTTTGGTGATGGATTTGCCAGTCTGGTTGGAAAATTATTTGGAAAAATCACAATTCCCGGAGCCGGAGGAAAAACAGTTGCAGGAAGTATGGCCTGTTTTCTTGCAGTTTATACTTCAACTTTTGTGTCTACAGGAAATTGTTTTGTCAGTCTTTTGATTGCCTTAATTGCCATGAGTGTAGAAGTTTTACCACTTGCCGATTTTGATAATCTAATAATTCCATTAATAATAGGAACTTCTTATTATTATCTTTCTATCTATTTTCCTTTGTAATTTTATTTCCACATATATTCTTTATGCAGTTCATGTAAGAACATACCACTTCCAACTCCCATTAAGAGAAAGGCAATTGAAAGGAAGAATAAAGAATAAGAATAGAAAAGTAACTGATATCCTAAACAAACCATAAAAAATCCAACACTTGTTAATTGCTTAGTTTCTTTTGTATAGTTGCGGATTAAAACTGACAAAAAGGAAAGAACGCTCAAAGCTATACTGGTAATTCTGATTGTTCTTGAATAGGAATGGGCAACAAGAAAATCTGGAAGAATTTTAGTGGTATTTAATGGAATAATTGTTGCTAAAAGCATAGAAAGAAATATAAGTACAATACAATAACGATTTACATTAGTTGTCTGCTCATCAAAATGTAAAATTGCAGTCATTAAAATAGATAAAGTAGCTAATATTCTTGCAAAGAGTGTAACATTTCCAATGAGCAGTTGAATTCTGGAAAAAGAATTTGATATATGGAAAAAAGGAATAAAAATTCTAAAAGTATCCATATAAATTGCCAGGGTAAAAATCAAAAATCCTAAAACAATTGAACTTTGAGTTTTTATAAAGCCCCGGTAAATCATAAAAGTAGTAAGCATAACATAGAACAATTCAATAAAAACAGAAGAAAGTATGACTATGTAATTGTAACCAAAAATCAGATTATCTTTTGGTTGATTTGAAAAATAAATCTGAGGGAATTTTAAATTGGAAGTTGCAATTTCATAAATCAAAAAGGAAAGATAAATAAAAAAGGTGATTACAGAAATTACAAAAATGGCAAAAGTGAATTTTGTTCTTACTTTAATTGTCATATTTAAAAAATACCGATTAGATAAATAATAGTAAAGAGTTTAAAAATAAATCCGATGTTTAAATTGAATGGCTGAAATATCGCCATTCAATTTAACTTAGAGTTTCATACGAAACTCTTATATTGCGAATCAAATATCCTCGGTTGTTGAAACAACCTGCGGTATTTGATTTTAAGGGAAAATTAATTTAGACGATTATTTCTTTTTAGAAAAAGGGAGGTTTAAAAATAGATGAAAAAATCTTTTTTAATAGGACTTTTATTTGGCGCTGTAACTGCTTTTTTATCGGCAGGTGATGTTGCAACCTTTGTTGATAAGGGATTTACCCAGGATGGTAAATATTATGTTTTTGGTCAGTATGGAAAGACAGATAAAAAATTTCAGGGCTGGGCCGAAATCTATCAGGTTGATATAGCAAAAAATGATTATGTTGATGAGGGCATTTTTAAAACAAAACCTTCTGCAGTAACCGCTGGAAAAAATGGTCGTGATGTTTATGAGGCTCTTGAAGCTAAAAGTTACTACTATATGAAGGATGTAAAAACTCAGCCTGCAAATATTGATCAGGTTTTCTATATTCTTGATGATGTAAATAAAAGTGGTACTGACCCAATTAATTTTACAGATTTCAGAAGTTCAGATATCGAAAATCAAAATTCTTACCATATTCAGCTTGTACCAACAATTCAGGGAAATGGTAAAAATGTAAAATCTTCTTTTTATATTGATGTAGAAAAGAAAGATGCTTCTGGTCAGGTAATTTCAAAGTGGAAGGTAGGATCTCCTGATATCGTTCGTAAAGGTGTTTCTGCTTATAAAATTGAAAGAATCTTCTGCGATAAATCTGGAAAAAATATCATCTTTGTAATTGAAAAAACAATGCATGATGACACAGGAATTTCTATCAGATATATGGTAGAAGCAGCAGAATTTAATTAAAAAATTAAAAAAAAATCTTAAATTTTTGACGAAAAAATTCAATCTCGTCTATTAATTATATGAAAGGAAAACACAGGTTAATAACCTGTGTTTTTTTTTGCAGGAGTTGATATGTCAAAAATTAAAGAAATCTTACTGGTTTTGCTACAGGCACTTTTAATTTCCTTTATTGTGATAATAGCGGTATTACCTGTGTCCTGTAAAATTACTGAGTCTGGTATTCAACTTGTGGGCGGAGATTATTCTCCTCCGGAGTTGGTGAGTTTTACTGTTCTTGATGAAAAGAGACTACTTGTGAATTTTTCGGAAGCGGTTGATTTTACGGATCTTGTTTTATCTCCTAGAATTCCAGGTTTTTCGGATTCTGAGGAATCTTCGGAGAATTTGAATTTGTCTGAATCGATTGCGGCCGCCCTAGGTTCTGCTGGCGCTATCTCGGTGTCTTATGTCGCTTCGGAGGATTTAAAGTCTTATACTTTTGAGTTTGAAGAAGAAACTCAGGTGGGTAAAGCCTATGAATTTTATGCCTGTGTGGTAGATAAGATTGGAAATTCATTGAATCTTGCTATTCCTTTTACTGGTTATAATTCCAGGGTTCCTAAAATTATGATGACGGAAGTTCATGCTAAAATGGCTGCTCAAAAAAGTGAGGAAATTGAAAATGATTTCAGGCGTTTGGAGTATGTAGAGTTTCTGGTGCTTGAGGATGGTAATCTTGTTGGTTTAGAATTTGTAAGTGGTAAGGCTGGGGAAGATAAAAAATATGTTTTTCCGGCGGTGGAAGTTCATAAAGGAGAAATCTTTTTACTACATTTGAGATCTAAGGGTAATGGATGTGTTAGTGAGGAAGGTGACGATTTGACTCTGGCGACAAATACTTATTCTAGCCCGGAATACAGAGATCTTTGGCTTTTGAAAGATGAAAAATTTACTGATTATACGACTGATATACTGGTGGTTAGAGATTCTGTAAGTAATAAAATTATTGATGCCTTTATGTATAGAGCAGAGGATGTTGATAATTGGTCGACAAAATTAAAAACAGATTTTTCTTTGAATGCTGATATTTGTGAAATTTATGAGTCGGGTGATACGGAAAATGCGACATTGACTACTGGGCTTTCCGAAACAAGATATTTAATAAGAAATGGAACTGATTTAATCTACCAAAAATTATTAAATGGAGAGAGTGTAGATTTCCATGTAAAAGCAGATAGTCAAAGCTGGTATATAAGTAAAGAAAATTCTCCTGGTAGAGTTTAATTTTACACTTTGGTTTTTATCAGTAGAATTAAATAATAATCTAAAGTATTAACTTCTGAGTCAGTCTCGGCTCCAATTCCCAGCCCTGTAAAAAGGCGGAAGTCTCGGCGCCGGGGCTGACTTCTCTTTAAATGACCCGGTGATTATGATATATTAATCTTTATGGTCGAATTATTAGCTCCTGCGGGAAATATTGAATCACTGGACGCAGCAATTGGCGAAGGTGCAGATGCAGTTTATTTAGGTCTCAAAAGTTTTAATGCAAGATTGAGAACAAGTAATTTTGCCTGGAATCAATTTGAAGCTGCTGTTGAAAGTCTTCACCGTCAGAATAAAAAAATTTATGTAACAGTAAATACTGTTTGTGAAGAGCGCGAAACTGAACGTTTGTACAGATTCCTCTCTTATCTTAATGAAGTAAAGCCTGATGGATTAATCGTGCAGGATTATGCAGTTATGCGTATGGCACAGGAATTTTTCCCTGATATGGAATTACATGCGTCTACTCAGATGAATGTAGAAAGTTCCAATGCGGTAAAACTTTTACAATCTTCTGGAATTAAACGTGTGGTTCTTGCAAGAGAATTAGGCCTGAATGAAATTCAAAAAATTAAAAAGGAAACTGGGGCCGAGCTGGAAGTTTTTGTTCACGGGGCTTTGTGTGTAAGTGAATCTGGACTTTGTTTATTTTCTTCCTTTCTTGGTGGAAAATCTGCAAACCGTGGAATGTGTACTCAGGCCTGCCGCCGTTATTATACAGCAGAAGTTCCTGGTGGAATTAGGCAGGGCTATTATTTTTCTCCTTGTGACTTGTCTTTAATTGATCAGATTCCAGATTTAATAGACAGTGGAGTTGATTCATTTAAAATTGAAGGCCGAATGAAGAGTGCAGAATATGTTGGAAGTGTAGTTTCTGCCTATCGTTATGTAATTGATCATTATAAAGAAGATAGAAAAGGTGCCCTTGCAACCGGAAAGCGTATGCTTGCTTCGGATTTTGCAAGAAGTAAAACTACTTACTGGTACGGATTTAAAGATTTATCTGACGGTGTGAATAATGCTGCCGAAAAAATATTAAATCCAGATCAGGCTGGTGGAACTGGTATTTATCTGGGAAAAATTGCAGGAACAAAACCTGCTCCTGCTGAATTGGTAGAGGCAATTAAAGAAGCTGCAAATCCTGATACTCCTCCAGAGCAGTTTAGAATTCAGATGGCCTATCTTAAAGGTGGTTCTTATGATCCTGATCCAGGTGATTCAATTAGACTTCACAAAAAAGATGATTCTGGACGTGTAAGTCATAAGATTCGTTCTGTAGAAAATGATGAAGAAAATGAGAAACGCTGGATTGATATCCCAAGTGGATTTACAGTTGGCGATGAAGTTTATCTTTTGCAGATAAAAGCTGGTTCAAAGCGTTATCCAAAAGTTCTGCCAAATGATATTGGCCGATACAGAAAACAACCAAAAGATGAGATTTTACCAATTCTGGATGTAACTCCTGTTGCAAATAAAGAATTAAATTATTTCCCAGAAGGTATTTATGCTCAAGTTTCCTCAATTCCTGATATATTCCAGGTACAGGGCTTAAATCCTGTAAGAGTGATTATTGAATATAATTCCGAAACTTCTTACGATCTTTTAAATCATAAAACTGTTTTACCATTTTCTAAAAAACAGATTTATATTTCCTTAGATCCTTTCTGTTCTGCGGCTCAGGAAGATAAACTAAAGGAAGAATTAGATACTTTAATTGCCGATGGATATTTTAATTTTGTAGTTAATAATATAGCTCACATAAATATGTTAAAAGGACTGTCGGTTAATATGATTGCGGGGCCATATCTATATACCTTCAATCGTTGGGCAGTTTCCTGGCTGGAAAATCAAGATATTGGCGCTTTTATTATGCCTTATGAAAATTCAAGACGTAATCTGGAAAGTACCTGGGATGCTGATGTTCGCAGTAGGGTTTTAGTTCCTGTTTTTGCATATCCTGCTCTTTTTAGAATGAGATTTAAGTTACCAAAAGATTATGACTTTACTTATTTTGAAGACAAGGAAAGTAAGGTATTTAAGACTAATTCTACAGAAGACGGTTCTTTTGTAATGCCGGAAGAACCCTTTAGTATTGCTGATAAAGTAACTTTTATTAATCAGTCGGGATTTAAGAAGGTTTTGATTGATTTTTCTAAGACAAAGGTTAATCGCAGTCAAATAAAAGCAATTACAACTTCTATGATTAAGGGGCAGCCTTTACCTGGAGTTTCCCGCTTCAATTGGAAAGATGGATTCTATAATCCACAGCAAATTGAAGAATACAAGGCCGCCGCCGAAAGGGCAAAAGAATTAAATCAATTACCTGGCCGCCGTGGAAAGGGTAGACCTTACAATAAATCTGCATCAAATTCCTATAAAGGAAAAGGTAAAAAAGGAAATAGACGCAGCCGATAGTTCTTTGTATTTTTTTATAAAGGGGCTGTCCTAGAAGTTTACAGGCAGAAGTTAGATAAAAGGAGTTAAAATTTACTTTGCTTATCTCAATTGTCTGCTTAAATCTTCCGGGGCAGCCATTTTTTTTAATCCTTGTGGTTAGAAAACGACTTCCTGGCTTTCTTTTTCAGATTCTTCTTCATTTTCTACACTTGGACTTTCCATTTTTTCATCTTTTGAAGAATCTAAAATCGGCTTGTATTCAATGTGTTCTGCAACAACGTAAATCTTAGATGCCCATTTGCCTTCCTTGTCCTGCCATCTGTCTTGTTTTAATCTACCGACAACTCTAATTCCTCTGCCTTTTGTGGCATTTTTTTCGCAATATTCTGCCATTTTACCGTAAGTAATTACATCAAAAAATGAAACTTCACTTACCCCTTCGCCATCACGGTTTTTATACCAGCGGTTTACAGCTACAGGAAAAGCACATTTTTTAAATCCTGTACTTGGTTCTGACAAAATACTTTTCTTTGCAACATTTCCTTCAATAATCAACGAATTTAAATTATTCATATAACGCCTCTAATAAATTTTTTAATTCCGGCCGGAAATTAAGTCGAAGCAGCTTCTACCTATATAATTGACTTGAAAGAATTTTTTCATCAAAAAAAATAGAATTTTTTTTACTTTTCTATGCTTTTTTTTCCAAATTTTTATAAAATCTAATAAATATGAATCAAATAGAATTAAAAGATGACGAAAGAATTGATTTACTCAAGCAGATTGACTGTAAGATTATCCAGAAAAAATCAGGTTTTTCTTTTGGAATTGATGCAGTTTTACTTGCTGACTATGTTATTAAAAATCAAAAAAAATCTGGAAATCTCTTTGATTTATGCAGCGGAAATGGAATTATTCCTCTTCTTTTAAGTGATAATGATAAAATCAAATCAATTAAGGCAATAGAAATTCAAAGTACAATCGCCGATATGGCTCAAAGAAGTATTGAACTAAATAATCTTCAGGAAAAAATCCAGCTTATTGAGGGTGATATAAAAAATATTCCCCAAAAATTCACAAAACATTCTTTTGATATTGTTACTTGCAATCCTCCCTATATGATTAACGAACATGGAAAACAAAATCCCGGAGATTATAAAGCCATTGCCCGCCACGAAATTCTCTGTAATATGGAAGATGTTGTTAAGGCCGCAGATTATTTACTAAAACCCCTGGGTTCTTTTTATATGATTCACAGGCCTTTTAGATTAAGTGAAATTTTTGTAACTCTTACAAAATATAAACTTGAGCCTAAAAAAATGAGATTGGTTTGTCCTCATCCCGGCGAAGAAGCAAATATGCTTTTAATTCAGGCAATCAAAGGGGCTAATTCAAGAATCACAGTGGAAAAAGATTTAGTGGTCCGTAATGCCGATGGTACTTATACAGAGGAAATTAATAATATTTATCAAAGTGCTAAATAATTCATAAAATTTATGATAAAATCTTAGAATATGAGTGATTTAAAAAATATCAAGAAGTCAAAAGCCTTTAAGATTTCTCTTGGAATTTTGATTTCAATAATTGTAATTTTCTGTCTTCTTATAATTATCCGCACAGGCATTTATAAACAGACAAAATCGGCAGAAGATCTGGATGCCTTTCAGACAGTTGAATTAAACGAAAAACTGGCTTTGAATTATCCACAGAGATACTCAATTATTCATCCCCTTCCTTATGAATTAAGCCCACTTTCTTTAGATGTTGGTGCTAAGTCTTGTATTTTAATTGATGTTGCAAATGGAAATATTCTCTACCAGGAAAATGCTGACGAAATTATTCCCCCTGCAAGTATGACAAAATTATTTGCAATGTTTGTTGTGGAAGAAGAAGTTGCCGCTGGAAATCTAAACTATGAAGATTATATTGAACTTCCTCCAGAAAGCTGGGCCTGTAATATGCCACCTCATTCATCCCTTATGTTTTTGGGAAAAGGTCATAAAGTAACTTTAGAAGAATTACTGATGGGACTTTCAATTTGCTCTGGAAACGATGCCGCTTACGCCCTTGCTTATGCTGTTTGCGGAAATATGGATGATTTTGTAGAAAGAATGAATCAAATTGCCCAGAACCTGGGACTTGAAAATACTCATTTTGTAGAAAGTTCAGGTTACAGTGAATTAAATACAACAACTGCTTATGAAATGGCATCTTTTGCAAGAGTTTATATTCTTCAACATCCTGAATCTCTTCAAAAATTCCATAGTCTTCCAAGTTTTACTTATCCAAAGCAAAGAAATATGCCGGATGGTGAATATATTCACAGTCAGGATTGGTCTAACGGACTTCCAGAAAATATTACAATGAGTATAACTCAGGAAAATACAAATCCTTTACTGGGCCTGCTTGAAGGTTGTGATGGATTAAAAACAGGTTATATTGATGAAAGTGGATATAATCTGACTCTTACGGCTTCAAGGGATGGCTGTAGATATCTTTCTGTTACTATGGGTGGACAGGGAAATAACAGTCTTGAAGGTCAGCAGGGTAGAATAAACGATGGACTTGAGTTAATGGAATATGCCTTTGCCTCTTTTAAAGATTTGGATTTATCAAAATATAATCAGCCACATTTTATCAGGGTTTATGGTTCAAAGCTGCAGGCAATAAATCTTCTTCCTGCCTATGATTTTTCTGTTGAATCAATTCCTTTTATAAGCGGGGCTAGTATTGAAGAAAGTCTGGAAAAAGTAAAAGTTTCCATGGAATATCCCCGCTATCTTTTTGGAGAAATTCAGATGGGACAGGAATGTGGAAAAGTAACCGTAAGTTTGGATGGTTATGTTTTAGATACAATTCCTCTGGTTGCTGATAGATTTGCAAAGAAAAGTAATTTTATTTTTACTTTGACAGATAAAATGATTACAAAATAAAAAATTAAAGGAATGGAAAATGGATTATTTATTATTTTTACAAAATCTAAGAGAGGCTTGTCCTTCTTTTATTAATGGATTTTTTATCTTTATTTCAGAAGGCTTGGTTTCTCTTTTAATCGTGATTCCAGTTTTGGTTTACTGGTGTTTTGATAAAAAAATTGGACTGTGGTTTTTGTTTAATTATTCAGCCGGATATTTTACAAATCAGTGTGTAAAAAATACTGCCTGTGTTTACAGACCCTGGATAAGAGATTCAAGATTACATCTGGCAAAAGAAGCAGTATCTTCTGCAACCGGCTATTCCTTCCCAAGTGGACATACAGCTTTGGGAACCCTTGTATTGGAAAGTCTTGCCGTTTGGAAAAGAAAAAACAAGCTTTTGGTAATCATTTGTGCTATAGGAATATTTTTGATTGCTTTTGCAAGAAACTGGCTTGGCGCTCACAGTCAGTATGATGTAATAGTTTCGGTTTTACTGGCATCTCTTGTGATTATAATTAATATTTTTATTGTACATGCAATTGACGGCAGATGTGACAATAAATTGGGAAAGGGACAGAAAATTTCTTTGGACTTTCTTTTAGTCATGCTTGGGCTTATTTTATTGACTGCTTTGATGTTCTATTTAAATTTAAAAAATTACCCGATTGATTATGATCTTGAAGGAAAAATACTTGCCGACCCTTATGATATGCTTACAGACTGCTATTCAGGGGCAGGAATGCTGGGTGGCTTTTTGATTGGATTTTTACTGGAAAGACATTTTGTTAAGTTTAAGATAGATGTTTCAAAAAAGCTCTTACTTTTACGAGGTCTTGTTGGAATTGTAATTTTACTTTTACTTTATCTTGTGATTTTACCTTTTATTTTTCAGGGATTAGGTGAGCACTTAGGTCACATTTTAAAATATTTTATTGTCTTTTTCTTTATTACTTTTCTTTACCCATATTTCTTTGTATTGGTAGAAAAGAAGATTTCAGAAAAGGTAGAGTAAATAATTATAAGACTCTATTGCAAATAAATTTCTTTGAAGGTAATATTTAGGCATAAATAAAACGGAGGATATTATCATGTCTTTAAAAAAATCATTTTCTTCTGATGGCAAAAAATGTACAGTAGAATTTTGCGTAAACTCAAACGCAGCTGCAGGCGCAGAGAAAGTTTATCTTGTTGGTGAATTTAATAGTTGGGATGAAAAATCACTTCCAATGAAAAAAAGTCCAGATGGATCTTTTAAATTGAAAAAAGAATTTGAAACAAATAAAAAATATCAGTTCAGATATTTATTAGATGTAAATGGCAAAACTTGGATTAATGACTGGAAAGCTGATGAATATGTACGTTCAGAATTAGCTAACGATGATAATTCAGTAGTTGATACAAGTGTACCAAAAGCTTCTAAAACTGCAAAAAAGCCAGCTCCTAAATCGGCTGCAAAAACAAGTGCAAAGAAGCCTGCTGCTAAGAAAACAACAAAGAAATAAGATTTTATTTTTATAGAAAGAGCCCTGTTTTAAGTGGATGAAATCAACTTAGGACAGGGCTTTTTTATTGGTTATTAATTTTATATTAATTGATGAAAGAAAGTAAAAATCTGATATTCTGTGCTAAAATAAAATAAATTTGGAATAAGAGGAGGTTTAAATTGAATGGCTAAAATATCGCCATTCAATTTAATTTAGAGTTTCTTGCGAAACTCTTATATTGCGAATCAAATATCCTCGGTTGTTGAAACAACCTGCGGTATTTGATTTTAAGGGAGGTTCAAATTGAATGGCTAAAATATCGCCATTCAATTTAACTTAGAGTTTCTTGCGAAACTCTTATATTGCGAATCAAATATCCTCGGTTGTTGAAACAACCTGCGGTATTTGATTTTAAGGGAGAAATTATTTATGCCAATGATAGAAGCTAAGGTAAGTATGAATTTACCTGAAGAAAAAAGAGATGTATTAAAAGCTGATTTTGGAAAGGCCATCAGCATTTTGGGAAAACCTGAAAGTTATTTAATGATAAATCTTATTGATGAGCAGGATTTATATTTTGGTGGAAAAAAACTTGAAAAAGGCGCCTATGTTGAAGTAAAGGTACTGGGAACAGTTAATGCAGATTCAAGCAGCAAAATGACTTCCGAACTTTGCAGGATTCTAAAAGATAGACTTGGTATTCCTGGCGATTCCGTTTACGTAAGTTACTGGGGAACTTCTAACTGGGGCTGGAATGGAAATAATTTTTAGCCATTAATCCTCCGGTGAGGCCAACCCGTCTCTAATTAGCCGAGTTAAAAAATAGCACTTCTTGCGAAGCGCTATTTTTTTTCGATTATATAATTGAGAGGGCGACCACTAAACCGATATTCAAAGGGGCCAACGGGGTAGGTGGAAAATCACTGGGTGGAAGCGAAACCCTAAATGGTTGGGTTCTCATAATACAAACTACCTTTGATAAAACAAAAAGAGACCTTCTAGCGAAGTCTCTTTTTCACAGTTCTATCCCCCTGAAAATCAAAGGGTTCTCATAATACAAACTACCACAGATAAAAAAAGAGAGACCTTCTAACGAAAGTCTCTCTTTCTCGTTTCTAGCCCCTACGGGAGTCGAACCCGTCTCTTTTACTCGTAAATGCTACAAAAATGCTTTCGCATTTTTGCTTAACGCATTTTCGATTATATAATTGAGAGGGCGACCACTAAACCGATATTCAAAGGGGCCTGACGGGGTAGGTGGGAAATCTCTGGGTGGGTTTCGACTCCCTAAATGGTTGGGGTTTCATAAAATAAACGACCTTTGTTAAAACAAAAGAGAGACTTTCTTGCGAAAGTCTCTCTTTTGTCATAACTCTAGCCCCTACGGGAGTCGAACCCGTCTCTCCGCCTTGAGAGGGCGATGAACTTAACCGATATTCGAAGGGGCCTAAAAAATGGGTTTGTGATTTTTATTATAACGGGTTCGACTCCCGTAGGGGAAACACCCACAGAAGAAAATCCCCGTCAGAAGAAAATCCATCAGCAAAAATCTTTCCGTTTTAATAACAAAAAGCACAAGCTAAAATAAAAAAAGCTGAACCATTACTGATTCAGCTTGAGTTCCCCAAGGAGGATTCGAACCCCCACAGTCAGAACCAGAATCTGAAGTGCTACCATTACACAATCGGGGAATGAGTGTATTTAATATAGTGAATCATAAAAAAAGTGTCAAGTGGTTATCAAAGAATTAGTAAAAGTGTATAATCAGTTTATGTTTTTTGAAAATATTTATTTGACTGTGCTTATTTGGATTCTTATTGCTTTTGCTGGAATTTTTTTGGCTTGGATTGCTTTTCATTTATTATCCTGGACTTTTTTGTTCATTTTAGCCATGACTGTTAATTTCAATAAAACTTATCTGACTTGTAATAAATTTTGGCGGGGATGTTTGAATTTTGCTTACTGGCTTTTGATTTCTTTTTCCAGAACTCATGTTCACGCTCAGGGCTTTGAAAAGGTTCCTAAAGATTGTCGTTTTATGTATATCTGTAATCACCGGTCTAAATTTGACAATATGATTATGAGTTGGGTTCTTAGAAAAGAGCCTATTGCTTTTATTTCTAAAAAAGAAAATTTTAAGATTCCTTTTGTTAGACGCCTTATCAAAAGATGTTGTTATCTTGCTTTAGACAGGGGAAATATTAAGAGTTCTCTTGAAACTATCCACACTTCGGTTGATTTTATTAAATCTGGTCAGGCTACTATTGGTGTTTTCCCGGAAGGAACTCGCAGTAAAGATAATAAAGTTCATGAATTTATGCCTGGATGTTTTAAATTAGCGACTTTATCTAAATGTCCAATTGTTGTTTGTTCCTTGGAAGGTAGTCAAAATATTCATAAAAACTTTCCATGGAAAAGAACTGATGTAACTTTTAAAATGCTTGAAGTTATCCCTGCTGATTCTGTTGCTCAGAAAAAAACTGTTGAGCTTAGTCAGGAAACTTATAATATCATCAAAGCTGATTTGGAGCCTGATTTTACTCCTGAGCAGGAAAGTGTTTCACAAAAGTAAATTTGTCTTTTCTATCTTTAATTGATTTAATTGAAATTTATCATCAATGTTACTAAAATTAATTTATGATAATTTCAAATAGAATGAAAGGTCTGCATCCTTATGTTCCTGGAGAGCAGCCTAAAGACAGAATTTATATAAAATTAAATGCTAACGAAAATCCTTATCCTCCTAGTAAAAAAGTTACTGAAGCTTTAATGGATTTTATTCAGAAAGAGCCAATAAAAATGACTCTTTATCCAGATCCAGATTCAAATGAACTTCACGCTGCAATTGCGGATATGTTGAATAAAACTGGCGGTGTTCTCTGTCGTGCAAATATAGACGGTCAGAAGGTTAGTCCCGCTCCTCAAGATAAAATTCCTTTTACTGTTACTCCAGATATGATTTATTCTGGAAACGGTAGTGATGAAGTTCTTTCTTTTGTTTTTTATGCCTTTTTTGATTCTTCTAAAAAATTTGTGATGCCTGAACATACTTACAGTTTTTATCCTGTTTATGCCGGTTATTATGATATTCCTATGGATAGAATTCCCTTAAAAGCAGACTGGTCTTTAGATACAGAAACTATGTTAAATCATGCTAAAGATAATAAGGGTGGAATTATTTTTGCAAATCCAAATGCTCCTACCGGTCTTGGCCTTACAAGAGATCAGGTTCGCCAGATGTTAAAAAATGCTAATCCAGATGAAATCTTTATTGTGGACGAAGCTTATGTTGATTTTGGCGGTGAATCTTGTATTCCTCTTTTGGCTGAATTCAAAAATCTTGTGATTGTAAGAACTTTTAGTAAGAGTTTGTGTAGTGCAGGAATGAGACTTGGTTATATTGTTTCAAATCCTGAACTTGTAAATACTGTTACTACTGTAAAAAATAGTGTAAATCACTTTCCAATCGACGCTTTGGCTCAGGTCGCTGGAAAAGCTGCCTGTTATGATCCTGCTTATTATGTTGATTGCGCAAAAAAAGTTGCTGAAGAAAGAGATAAATTCTACGATTTCTTAAAATCCAAGGGCTTCTTTGTAATTAAAAGTCAGACAAATTTCCTCTTTGCCAAAAAAGACGGTCTTGCAGGTCAGGATATTTACAAAAAAGTTAAGGAAGAAGGACTTTTGATTCGTCACTTTAATACTCCTGGTATTGAAGATTTTGTAAGAATTACTATTGGTGATGCAAATCAGATGAAGGCTTTGAGAGAAGCTTTTGAAAAAATCTGTTAAAATAATTTAATTAATTGGCTTTTGGCTGATTACTCTGGAGGTTTTATGAAATTATTGGTAATTAGTGATTTACATGCTGTAAATTCAAATCTTGATAAACTTGATGAAGAATTCAAAAAAGCCGACGCAGTTTTATTTGGCGGAGATTTTGCTGAATGTTTTAAGCCCGAAACAGGAAAGGGTGCTCTGGAGGCTTTGACTTCTAAGCACGATACAATTTTTTCTGTTTTAGGAAATTGTGATAATGAAGATTTCCTCGAAGAAATGGAAAATCAGGATGTAAGTGTAGAAAAAAGTCTTGTATTCCACGAAGGTCTTGCAATTGCCGGTGCAGGTGGCGGAACTAAATTTACTGGTAAAACAGAATTTGAACGCGAGGAAGACGAAATTCTTTCTGATTTTAATATTGTTTTAGATGCAGTTGAACAGACTGGCGATAAATCTTTGTGGAATAATTTGATTTTGATTTGTCATAATCCACCAAAAGGTCAGAAGTGTGATGCTGTAAATGCAGATTTACACGCTGGAAGTCAAAAGTTCACAGATTTTATTCTGGAACATCAGCCTTTAGCCGTAATTTGCGGTCATATTCATGAAGGAATTAGTATTGAAAATATAGGAAATACTCTGGTAATTAATCCAGGCGCCCTTGCAGAAGGTAATTACGCCTGGTTAGAAATTAAAAAGGAAGCAGGTAACTGGAAAGTTATTAATTCTCAATTGTGTAAGCTATCCTAAAACCAAAGTAGTTGTAACATTCATTTGGGTCGTAGCTGTAACGGTCACCGCAATAAAGAAACATTGTGTAAGGTGACCAGCTGCCACCCCTGAAAACTCTGTCATAGCCAATATTTACCCCGTAAGGTGTTTTTTCACTGTAAATCCCAAACCAGTCCCAGCAGAATTCAATTACATTTCCACTCATGTCATAAAGGCCTGCAGCATTTGCATTTCCTGTGGCAGGCTGCGAAATTGAATTTGGATCAAAAGGAACCCCGGCAGTTCCTACAACTCTTGTAGCGTCTGCATTATCGCTTGTCCAGGCATAAAGTAATTCTTCATCATGATTTAAATTACTGGCTCCACTTACTAAAGCACCATCCTGAAATCCTGATTTTGTTTTTCTTGCGGCAAATTCCCACTCCGATTCGCTAGGAAGTCTGTAGCCGTTAGCCTTCCAGTTACATTTTGCTAAATCACAGGCGGCTGTATCGCTGGAATCTTTTAAAATTTCATTTCCAAAAGTGTAACAGGCCTCTTTGCCTTTTATTTCGCTCAGGGCATTCAACCATACAATTGCATCGTACCAGGAAATCATTGTTACAGGCTGGTAGGCAGTTTCTTCTGTTGGTTTTGCTCCTCTCTGGCCTTCAGAACCTCCCTGTCCCGGATTTTGAAAGTTATAGCCCATTTCTTCGGCCTTGATTCTAACATTGTACCAGAGGCTGTAAGTTGTTTCGTATTTATTGATTGCAAAAGCTTCTAAATCTCTTTTGATTGTTAATGTCTGGCTTCCTTCTCCAAGGGTAAAAGAAAGATTTGTCTTAAAAGTGATAAAACTTAAAGAAGTAAAGCTTGTCTGTGCAAATAAAATGCTTCCAAATAAAAATGCTGATAATAAACTCAATAATTTTTTCATGTTTTCTCCTCGCGGGTTAATTTAATTTTATTTTCTGTTTGCCTTTCTTTCCTGGGCCTTAATTTTTCTGGTTTCTTTTCTAAGCTTTTTTTTGTTATTTCTTGATTTTTGTCTTGCAGATCTGACCTGTTTCATTCTGTCTCGGTTGATATTCAAAAGCCAGTTTGCAAGGAAGGTAGAAATTACACACATCATTGTTACAATTATTACAGGCAGGTAACCATTCATTGCATCAAAAGGAAGTTTAAAGTTCATACCAAAGAAGGATGTAATAAAAGTTGGAACCATCATAACTAAATTGATGATAGCAAGTTTTTTCATAACAATATTCAGGTTGTTTGAAATGATTGAATTGTAGGCATCCATTACTCCAAACATAATGCTTGAATAAGTGTCGGCCATTTCAATAGCCTGCTTGTTGTCAATTGCAACCCCTTCTACAAAATCAAGATCTTCTTCATCAAATTTAATTAGCCGGGTAGATTTCATTTTTTGTAAAAGCAAAGAATTACTTTTGAGTGAAGTTGTAAAATATACCAGAGATTTTTCCAAACCTAAAATCTGCATGATTTCTTTATTTTCGATTTCAAGTTTCATTTCGTTCTGGATACTTGTAGATTTTCTGTTGATTTCCTTAAGATAACGGAGAAAATTTAAATTTGCCCTGTTCATTATCTGTACGATAAAAGAAGGGAAGTCTGAAAGTCTTACACCTCTTACTCTATTAGTTCCAAAATCTTTGATTACTTCGCTGTCGGTCCAGCATATAGTTATAATTATTTTTCCTTTTACAATAATACCCACAGGAACTGTAAAATAAGGAGTTTCGGCAGAAGGATCATAGACTGGGACACGGACAATTGTAAGAATATATCCTTCGTCACTTTCTTCCATACGTGAAAGTTCATCAGGGTCGAGAATATCTAAAATGTGGTCTTGTTCAATATTGTATTCATCTTGAAGAATATTTGTTTCGTCACGGTTTACTTGTCTTGCATCAATCCATACTGGTTTGTTTGGATTGATTTCGTCTTTTCTGATTTTAGTAAATTGACCGTTGTCAATATTCTGCTGCCAATATGCAATCATATAAAAGCCTCTTCTTTAATAAATTTTGATAATAGGGCCTCTTGATGATTTTTATTTGTAGAAAAGAACTAGAATCTAAGCAAGAGGCATATATTTGAATTTAAAAAACGTATGGGATAACTCGACCCGCTGTCCATAGTAGCCTCCTGCTATTAAAATTAGATTAAAAATTTATAAATTCATTCTATCAAAATCAAAATAAATGGGCAACAAAAAAACTTTTTACAAATTTACATATTCTTTTTTGAATTGCTTACAAGTCTAAGCATATAAAGAACTACATATTCATATAAAGCCTTATTGTTTTTAATTTTCTGCATATTTGGAGTTCTAACCAGGGTTGTCGCAAGGTTTTCAATTCTTTCGCGAGTAAAAGAAGTTTCTGTTAAAGTTCTTACAACTCTTCTTGTATAATCTCTGATTAAAGCATTTACGTCTTCTGTAAGATTAACATAGGCGTCTTTTGAAATCATTGTATTCCACTGTTTAACTAAATAATCTAATTCACGGTCAAGAGTTGAACCTTCAGGAATCATTTCTTTAGCAATTTGAATAGCCCTGTTAGCAAGCATTTCGCCCTTGTTTTTTGCTTTTTCCGGTTTTTCTGTTTTATTTAATTCTTCTTCTATAACTTCATTCTGAATTTTATTTTTTGCCTTTTGTTTTTTATTTTTTTTGTTTCCAAAGAGGGCATAAATCCAGGAAATAATAGGCAGGGTGTAAATTAAAGGAAGTTTTGCTTTTACGTCAGAATAAATTTTTGAATAACTTAACATAAGGAGTTTTGAATATGGAAGAAGTTTTCCATTTTCAAAAATCTGAAGCCCTTGGATTGAATCATCAGAGTCATTTGCCATTGCCATAAAGGTCATAAAATTGGCATTGAGCAGGGCATGAAGAATTGGAGATTCATCTTCTACTATGTTTTTAAGTAATCTTTCAAAGGCAAGTTCATTATTCATTTCCGGTAATTTTTCAAAATCTATAAGCGAGCTGTACCATTTTTCTTCTATAACTTTTTCTACCGAGATATGAGCTTCATTACACAATCTTACAACTACGTTTAATACTTTATTTTTGTAAACGTAATATTTTGTTCCTGAATCAACTTTAAAAACCAGGAGTTTTGGTAAATCATTTGAACTTGCTTCGCTGGTCATTACCTGGAAGAAATTTTTTAAATCTTCGTCACCGTAATTTCCGTAGAGAAGCTGACCACTTTGATTCTGGAATTTTAAAATCTGATTCATTGAAAAGAAATAAGGTGCTTTTCCCAGAGCTGATTCAAGTTCGTGCAGAGCATCTAATCTTTTTTGATCTTCCTGGAACTTTGATTTTAAATAAACACAGTAGATTTCAGAGATTCTTGCTGCCTGAATTATATTAACATCTTCTGTTGTCTTATCTGTAATTTTCTGTAAATCCTGAAGAATGTAATACAAAGTTTGATTCCATAAATAATAATCATCACCCTGTTCAAATTCATAAAATTTTACTGCGGGCTGGTCTACAAAGTGCTGGAAGAAATTCTGAATTGAAATCTCTTTTGTTGAATTTGTAGTTCTTAATTTTTTAAGTATGTAATCATGATAATCTTCTTTCTTTAAAACTTTCCTGATTTTAATTTGAGCCGATTCAACTAATTGTTTTACCGAAACACAGGCTGGTAATAACATTGAAGGAACTTCTTTAGAAAATTCAAGAATGTAAAGATTTGGAGATTTTGTGTTCTGATTATTAATGATAGAAGGTATGTAATCTTCTGCAATTTTCTTTTCTATTGAGTTAAGCGGAAACTGTTTTGGTAAATCAGAAACCAAAGGGTAAGGAGTTTTATCATTATTTAAGATTTCTTTATACTGATTTGCATATTTTGCAGAGTAGTAGGTAATAGAAACAATTATTTTTTTATTATTTTGAGTTATAAGAGCTACCAGATGTTTTTCTGATAAGCCTTGAAGTTCTGCACTTACAATTCCGCTTGCATCTCCAAGGTATTTTACTAATTCTCCAGCTTCTTCGACATTATGTTCTGCATATTTTTTGATATAGATACAAAATTCACGAAAATCGATAAAAGGAGAATTATTTTTCTCTGCATATAATCTGATAATTGAACTTAAATTTGTTGGAATAGACATTAAGTAATTCTATAACAAAACTAGTCAAATAACAAGAAATTAAAAAATTAATTGTTATATTGAAGAAAAAATTATTATTTTTACTGATTTTTTCCTGTTGATAAAGCTCTAACAATTAATTATATTGACTTTTAATTATAGGAGTTCATATGAAAAGAATTATTACAGTTCAGGATATTTCATGTGTGGGAAAGTGTTCATTAACAGTGGCTCTTCCAATTATTTCTGCAATGGGTGTTGAAGCAGCAATTTTACCAACTGCAGTTCTTTCTACTCATACAGCTTTTAGTGAATTTACATTTTGCGATTTAACTAATCAGATTGAAGCAATTTGTAATCACTGGAAAAAAGAAAAGATTCATTACGATGCTATTTATACCGGCTATCTTGGATCTTTTGAGCAGATTGATTTGATGCATAAAATGGTTGATGATTTTGGCGGAAAAGACACTCTTACAATTGTTGATCCTTGTATGGCTGATAATGGTTCTTTGTACAAAGGTTTTACTCAGGAATTTGCTTTTGCCATGGCTAAATTATGCGGCCGTGCAGATTATATTCTTCCAAATCTTACAGAAGCCTCATATTTGCTTGGCATTCCTTATCGTAAGAAGGGTGAATATGATGAAGCTTACGTAGTTGAGATTTTGCATAAACTTGCAGAAACTGGCGCTAAAAGAGTTGTATTAAAGGGTGTTGAATTTGACCAGGACCAGGAAAGTTTAAAAGGTGTTAAAGGAAAAATTGGAATTGCCTCTTTTGATACTACAAATAATAAAATCAGCTGGTACTTCCATAAAAAAATGGACAAGAGTTTCCACGGAACTGGAGATATTTTTGCCAGTGTATTTACCGGAGCCCTTATGAGAGGTCTTTCTTTCGAAAAATCTTACAGTCTTGCTGCTGATTTTGTTGTTGAATCAATAAAAGCAACTCTTGCCGAAAAAGATTACAACTGGTATGGCGTTAACTTTGAAGAAGCTTTCCCATATCTTATTAAAAGACTGGGAAATGATTAGTTAGATTTTTATTTTCTCTGTTAAATAAAAAAGGGCTGTTCCCATTTTTTGGGGACAGCCCTTAATTTTTATTGTGCAGATTTTTGATAACTTTTTCTTATTTCATCTGCAAATAATTTATTCTGATCTTTTCTTACAGTTACAGAGAACTGTGGTTTGTGATCTTCCGGATTAATTCTATAAATATGCATTGGGTCAGTTGAATAAGCTGGACTTGCAGCGTTGTTTATCCACCAGTCAAGAACTGCTATAAAACAGAGGGTATATTTTAAGAGATTTGCGTTAGTTGCATTTGTATTTGCTGTTTTGTTTTGTGCTCCAAGTAAAACATCAAGTCTCTTTGAAACTTCGTTCTGTAAGTCAAATTTATAGTGTTCCCAAGGGTTTTCAATTAATTTTACAACCCCTTTAGTTCTTGCTACGGCATCACATTCGTTTACAGCAAGAGTTAAGAATTTTCTTGCATAATCGGTTCTGTGGAATAAAGGTTTGTACTTTGATTCATCAGAAGGATGTTCCAAAATCAACTGGTCAAATTTGAAATTTGGCATAAAGTGATAAGTTATCTGCCAGAGCAGGGAAGTAATTGTTCTTTTTCCAATGTGAGAATTTGCATAATCATCCTGAGAGTAAACATTATTTACAAGTTCCAGTAATGGACCGCAGTAAAGTCTTACAAAAGAATCTTCTACATAAGCAGACCAGTCATCCATAATGGAAAGAATAGTGTCGCTGCTCTGTTTTGAAGGTTCAGTTTCGGTAAATCTGATATTTCTACAACCGTGGAAACAGTCTTCAATGATTTTTAAAAGAACTACAATCACCTGCAAAGGATTTTCTGGAGACAAAAGATTAAATCCGTCTTCAAAATTGTAAAGAGGCTGGAAATATGGGTATAAATCCGGGTGTTCTTCAATACGGTTAAAACCTGCATCTGGGAAGAGTTGATTTAAAAGTTTAAGCCCGGTAATAACAGTAGAATCTTTTACACCTTTTTGAGGAGGTTCTACTTTTGGCTTTTTTTCTTCTACTTTTTCTTTTGGTTTTTCTGGCAAAAGAAGATCAAATTTATGAAGTCCAACAAATTTTAAAATATCACCAACCTTTGTATTAAAGAAAGAAGGATAAGCTTCAAAGGTGTCTGAACACATTCTTAATAAAAGTGGATAGAGTTTTTTAATAATTTCTGTATCAAGATAAAGCCATTCTGTGATTGCCTGTTTTGCAAAACCCGATAACTTATCTTTTGGGGCATCTGGATAACTTACTTCGTCATTGTAGATTTCTTTTATAAGTTTAGGGATTTTTTTTGTGTCGTAATAATAAACCATAATCAGAGGTTTGTAGATTTCTCTGGTAATTGGAATAAAATCGGCAACAATTAAAGGTTGTGGTGCATTCTGCAGATTTATGTATTCAAGTTTAATCTGCTGCATAGACCAGCCGGCAACCATTCTTAAGAATTTGAATTTAGTATCTGTTCCACTTGCAATTTTTGTTTTGTAGGTGGAAGGGGCAATCTGAATTAAAGTTTTAATTACAGTAATAAAGGATTCTATGTGTGAAATATGCTGTTTTAAACTGTAGCTATAGAATTCTGGTAAGGTTTTTTCGGCCCCGTTCTTTTGAATTGTTCTAAGAAAATTAAAGATGCCGTAATTTGGTTTGATTTTATATTCATTTGACATCATTAATTTATCAATTGCGGTATTAACCTTCTTTGGAATATCAGGCAGGTCTTCTCTTTTATATTTACCCTTTGTTGCAGACAAAGAAGAAAAGGAAGATGACGAGGCAGAAGATTTTGAAGATGAAGTTTGTCTTACAATTCTTCCTGTATTTTTATTTTGCCCGCTAGCTGCTCCCCCGGAATGTCTACTACTTGATCTTTCGTACATGACTTCTCCACCTAATTTTTTTGCCATTGCATCAGCTTCGTTGCGAGAGATGTCACCAATATTTTTACGGGTTTTATCTAATGTGCCCGGTTCCCAATCGGCTGTCTTTTTAATCTCGTCACTCATATTTAAATACTACCTCAATATTTATTACATTTATTTCCTATAAATATATATTTTATACTACTTAGTATTTATATCAAATTAAATTATAATCTCATCGAATTATTATTTAAAATTCT
>JAIKYZ010000085.1 GCA_024682655.1 Treponema sp. | reverse complement strand
ACCGGTGAACTTTATTTGTGTAATGCCGGAGATAATCTTGTAAATATTTATAGAAATAAAACTCATAAAGTTGAAGTTCTCACCTTAAAGTCTTTTGCCAAGTTCTGAAAAATTATTATCCAGTTTATTTTCCAACTGTTTTTTTTCAATTTTTATAACACTTTTATCAGAAAATTCCTGAACTTTATCTCCAGCTTTCATAAAGGCATCTTTTGAAGCTTTTGCACCTTTAGAGAAAAAATCCTTAACTTTCTTAGTCAATTCTTCTGTATCCATAAACACTCCTTAAAATCAAAAGCTAATTTCTTTTAATATAATCCTATTTATTTTAAAAGACAAATTTAATTACAGGCGTTTTACAGCAAGCAAAGTTAAATCATCCCCCTGCTCGTCTTCGGTGATAAGTTCATAATTTAAGAAATTTGCTTTTTCAACTGAGTCTTCTTTTTTATTTGAATAAAAATCATAGAGATTAAAATAAGTACTCAAGAAGGCATCAATTTCTTTATCAATTTCAATATAATCAATTCCGGCCTGCAGTCCCTGAGGTTTATACAAACGGAAAACTTTTTCGCAGGATGCCAGGGCAAAAATTAAATCATGTAAAGAGGCATCTGATTTTGTAAAATCAAATTCAAGGGATTCTCCAAGCATAGGATTTTCTTCTTTTGTTAAAATAAATTTCCGCTTATTTTCAACGGCTTCAATTACCGCTCTAACTCTATCAGGTCCAAATTCTTCTTTTTTATCTTCGGTTTTATAAACTTTTTCTCTTTGATGAGTTTTTTCGTTCATTTGTAAAGATTCTGTTTGAGTCTGTTGAACGGTAAAATCAGGATTTCGCAAACGCCTTGTCGATTCTTCAATACCGTCAGTGTAAAGGAATAAAATATCACCTTTTTCCAGATGATTTTTTTCTACCTTGTAACCAGTTCCCATCTTAATCATATTTGAATCAAATACACCGGTTGTTGGACAAGAATTTAAGGTGAGAACTTCAACTTTATGAGTTTTATTTCTATAAATATTTACAAGATTATCTCCGGCATTACACAAATAAAGTTCACCGGTTTTATGATTTAAAAGGGCTACTAACATTGTGGCAAATTTTCCTCGAAGTCCCAGTCCATTTATAAAATCATTTATCTGATATACAACTTCATTGATTCTTGTACCATTTTTCTTAAAAGACCAATCTTTTACATATTGTTTAAAATATGTAGCAACAACGGTCATAATAAAGGCTGCAGGAGAACCATGTCCAGAAGCATCACTCTTAAGGAAAATATACCAGTCATCATCTAATTTTTTATAATCAAAACAGTCGCCCGATACACCGGTTTGAGCTAGATAATATCCATAAAGCTGAATATTTTTATCTTCGTATTGAGAATGTGAAGTACCTTTTTCCAATGGCAAGAAAGAGTTTTGAACTTCGGAACCGTCGAGCTGTAATTCCATTTCGATTTCGTTTGCAATAATCTGATCTTTCATACGATTAATTGCAATTCCAAGGCGGCCAATTTCATCGTCTTTAAGTTCGATAATTTCTTTTCCAGCCTGAGCCCTTTCCTTCCTTTCTTTTCGGGATAATTTTTTATTTTCTTCTTCAGAAGCCTCATTATTATTTTCTGACTCCTGAGAGTTTTCTTCATTTTTTTCTTCGTTTAATTCTTCGAGTTTCTTACGCTCTGATCTTTTTTGTTTAATTCTAATTTCTGTTTTATTGTAAGTTTTCTTTGATTTAGCACGACCAAATCTATCTACAAATTGTTCAAGCAACTTTACCGGTTTAATAATAAAAGAAGCAAACATCAAAGAACCCAAAAGACCAATTATAGAAGCAACAAGGGCAATAATAAGGGCGTTTCGGATAATTCCCATAGTTTCTTCCTGCATTGTCTTAATTAAATTTTCAATTGAAAGTTCCATTATGATTACAGAATGAACGTATTGTCTTGAAGAACCCTGTCGGTAGAGAACTGGACGGTAGAAAGTGTAAATATAATCTGTAGTTCTAATAGAAAGATTTTCCTGATCAAAAGCTGGTAAAGAAGAAGAATACAAATCAGACTCTTTAGATATCTTATTATTTATCTGACTGATTAATTTTGACTTTCTGTCGGCTAACTCTTCAAAATCACTGTCGATTTCTGGATTTTTATGTCTTAAATCTTCATCAATTTTAGATATTTCAACTTCAAGATCATTTACCTGCTCTTTTACTTTTTCTTCAAGTTCTTCCATTGTTTTTAAGATTGTTGAAATATTTTGGTCTGTGATTTTTGAATAACCGTAATTTACATCACTACCGTCAATCTTTTGCCTGATTTCAGGATCATCGGAAGCCCAAAGATAATTTAATTCTTTATTGTTATTTGAACCGGACTTTTGTCCTACGATTGTAACATAATGAGCTTCGCTCATGGCATTTTTAAGGGTTGGAAGTGCGGCAATTTCGGTTTTATTTTCGGAAGGCATAAAACTTCTTACATTAGCCGAAAGACTTTGCAGTAAAACTTCTGTTCGTTCAAGCAGGGCATTTGAAAGTGTACTTTTTTGAAGTCGGATATCACTTAATCCACTTTGCATAGAAACAGCAAGAACGATTGCTACTATTAAGAAATATGTAAAGCCAACCAGAATGTATTTAAGGCTCTTTTGTCTCTTTCCTTTTTTACTAAGCTTTTGTTCTGCCATAGGAGCTCCTGTCATTAAATTATTTATTTCCATATTGGTTCTTTTAAGTTGATTTACAGCAAGATTAATATTATAAGTTGCCGTTAATACCCCCATTAGGCCTAATAAAAGGAAAAGGGCTATTAAAACAAAATAAATTGATATTTTGTACTTTAATTTTATAAAATTCTGACTATAACGAGGTTTATAGGTAAATTCAGGTTCAATTTTAACAGTTCCTCTTTGAACGATTTTTATAGCCTTATTTGAAACATATAAACCACGGTCACTATGTCTTAAAAGGATTCTGTAATTACCTTCTTCAAGGTCAGTTCCTAGATTAATATTCGAAATTTTACTATTTGAATCTACTCTGAATTCTTTTTTGTCCAAACTTAAAATTAAATCATAAGGAGCTTTTCCATCCCTATCTACAATTACTTGGTTAATTAAACCATCATAGGTAAAGCCACCACCAAAAATTGTAAGAACATTATCAAACTGTTGAGTTTCTTCTTTTGATACAGAGGTGATGTAAGTTGTAGGCTCATATTTATTTAAAATAAACATTTCTACCTGAGGTAAGCTGACATTTCCAACATCATCTACCGCAGAAACTAAAATTGCATAAAGGCCATTAGTTAAATTATAGTAGCGGGAAGTATTCAGATTTGTAGTTGAATGTGCCGGTCTTTTATTTTTAAGTTTAGGAAGATAATTGTTAAATCTTTCTTGCAAAGCACTGCACTCTTTTTTTAATCTTTCTGGAGAAGCTCTAAGGGGATGTTTTTTACTTTGGGTAATTATTCTTGGAACATCTGAAATTTTTTCTATACTGTATAAATAGGAAATTGCATCCGGATCAGGGGAACTTTCCCAGGTAAAATTAAAATTATTTGAAGACAGTAATTTATTTTCATCAAGATTATCCAGATTGATTTTTGGTGCTTTA
The DNA here is from genome assembly GCA_024682655.1 of Treponema sp. Taxonomy (GTDB): domain Bacteria; phylum Spirochaetota; class Spirochaetia; order Treponematales; family Treponemataceae; genus Treponema_D. Next base: position 63,512 of record JAIKYZ010000085.1, on the reverse strand, counting down.
GGAGGCATGGTATCCAGTCTGTAAGTTAAAGTTGCAGCTTGTGACCAGTTTCCAGCTCTATCCTGAACTTTTACTTTTAAATAATAATCACCATCGCCTTTGTCTGCCTTTAATTTTAAGTTTTCATCACGAATTGTATTTAAAAGCATATTTCTTGGTTCTGTATCTGGATTTTTTGACCAGGTATAAGAATAACCACGAATTCTTGAAATATCATCAGGGAAGTTAATCTTTACTTTTACATCCAGATTTTTAGATTTATGGTCAGCCCTGAAATTTTGTGGAGAAAAAGAAGGTGGCGCTGCATAAAGGTCTGGTGAAAGTAAGGCAATTGAATTTCTTTTTTTTGTGTCTACCTGCTGATAAATAAAATTCATCAGTTTAGATTTTTCATTTTTTTTACTTACAAGTAAGGGATAAACATAAAGGTTAGAATTAGAATCTGCAACAAGTGTAGAAGAATCCCAAATATTTCCATTCTTTTTAGCAAGGTAAAGGGATTCCTGTCCACGTCGGGTGTCGAACCAGCTGGTATATAAATTATCCTGGTATTCAAAAATAATTGGACGGCTGGCTGTTCCCCTGCCCGATAAATCATCAACACTTCTTTGCAAAATTCCCTGGTCTGTTAATTCAGCAACATAAATTACCGTATTAGAAGTTTCTGACCTTTCCCAGGCAAGATAGAGTTTATCTTTAAAATTGTATAAATATGGTCTTTGATTTGCATATTCATAAAAATTCTTTCGGTCACCATTTAATAAAGATTTATGATCAGTAACTAAAAGAGGGGAAGACCAGTTAACTCCATCCGCAGAATGAGTCATATATAATTGGTAAATTGTCTGCTGTCTTCCGGGAATTAAATACTGGGCCTGAAAAACAACATAATCTTCATTATTATATGGAATCAATACTGGAACAAAAGGAAGTCTCATATCTTTAGAACCAGCAAATTCTTCAAAATCTGACCAATTTAAACCATCTTTTGATGTGGCTGTATAAATTGAAAAGGAAATATCTGCACCTACAGAGGTAAAAATCCTAAAATTATCATTTATATCAACATAAAGCCTTGGGGCAACCATTATTTCTTTACTACTTAAATTACGGTGAGTAAATGAATTTCCATAATTCTCGGAAGAATAGAGATGTATGCCGCCTACACTGTCGATTGCAGTTACAAGAAGAATTCCTTTTTTATTAATTGCGGCAGAAAATAAATCTGGAACACTGTCTCCAGAATAGGCAAAAGGTCCTGCAAAACGTAAACTATCCTGATAATTGTCTAAATCTTTATAATTTCTAGAGGAAAGGTAAATCTCATGTTTTTTTTCGTCAACTTCCTGCCAGATTACAATATTTGCATTTTCATTTGAAATTACCCTTGGGAATCTCGCATCTGTTTTTGTAATTACAAGGGGACGCTCCCAATAAAGTTCTTGAGAATAAGCATTAAAAGCAAATAAAGAAAAAAGTAAGAGGAAAATTATATTTTTGAACTTTTTATCTATTTTAAACATCAACAAGTATCCTATTTGAGAGCATCAATTTTTTCTTTAAGTCGCTTAACATCATCATCATTCATAAAACGACGGTCCAATTTTTCTATTCTATTAATATAATATTCGGCCATTTCGTAGTTATTTTGATTAAAGTTATCATAACTTTTACTATATAAAAGCTGAGCCTGGGTAGAAAGTGGAATTTTTGTACCACCAATTGCAATATTGATATTATCACTAAGAGTCTGAGCGCTAGTATCATCAGGATTTAGAGCAAGAGACTGGGAAATTTTAGCATTTGCGGCTTCTAGTTTTCCAGACCGGAAAAGATTTCTTGCTTCTCTGTAGAGATTTTTAGCTTTTGTAATATTTGAATTATCAACATGCTGTCTTATTCCTACATCAAATTCAGCCTGATAAAGAATATTCTTTAAATTTTTATAATTTGGATCAAGTTCATAATAATCCTGAAGATTTGCATAACCTTCCATCTTAGTTTCGGAATTGTTACTTTTACACATCAATCTTGCGTTTTCGATTTTTTGAGCAAAAGTTTCTTCGAATTTTTTAGGGTCACGGAGTTTAGATATTCTAAGGTTGAGTAAAGCGGCTTCCTGATGCAGTGGATAAACCAGCTGTAACTGTCTTAAACTTGATTCTGAATTATCAAAATCAAGGTTACTTGCATCCTTATCACCTTCTTTTAGTTTTACAAGTCCTTCATCATAATACTGATAGGCAATTGTAAGTAACTGAGTCATTTCCTCATATTGTGGAGAAGATGGAAGAATTTCACGTCCATTTTTAGAGTTCATAGCTGTATTAACAAATACCTGAAGATTTGATATTTCCGGATCAGCTTCTGAATTAGTTACACTCCATCTGTTTGCTGCCTGGGTCAAATATCTTTCTGCAGAGTCAAAATCTCCGTCCAAATATGCATTTTTAGCAAGAGTTTTTAATTCTCGGACATCGCGTACAACTTTTTCGTTTTCTAACCTAGTGATTTTAAGTCCTAACTCCTGAATTTTTTCATCACACTCTAAACTAAAATCCAGATCACTTTGAATTTCAAAGGCGCGGGCATATTTTTCGCTACTTGCCTTAAGTTTGTTTCGGGCATTTTCAAAATTTTCGCGATTAAGGGAATCTTCTGCATCTTCAAAATCGGTCTGGGCATCTGAACGTAAAATATCAGAAGCAGCAATTTGTACAGTTGAAGCATTTTTAAGTTCTTCACTTTTGTTATAAAACTGGGACAGAAGATTTCTTTCCTGATTAAAAAATTCCTGAGCCTGACTAATAAGAGATGATATTCCCGGATCAGAATGCCATTGTTCGTGTCGGTCGTAATTTTCCATTATGACATTTTCATAAGAATCAATTTCAACATAAGCCTGATCAATAAGATTCATATTATAAGATGACATCAAATCTGCGATATCAGGATATTTATATAAAAGACCTCCGGGATTTTCTTCAGAGGAAATTTCAAAATCAAAGGCAGAAGAAGCCTGTTTTAAGAAAAGAGAATGATTTTGACTTGTAAGTCTTTCTGTAAAACCATTTAGGTAAAGAGAAATAATATCATTATTTTTTGAAAGTCCATTTACAAGAGTTTCACTTGAATTTTTATAATACTCTACGATTTTTTCCCAGCCCTGATTTAAACTCTTGCTGGAATCTTCAAAGATTTTATTTAAATATTCTGAATAAAGCTTATCAAGTTCCTCAAATTCTTTTTCCTGGGCTTGAATATAGGCCGAAGACCATTCAAAAGCGGCTATTTCCTGCTGACTTTTTACACCAACCAGATTTCCAATTTCTGCAGTTGAATCTAAAACCTGGGATACAAGAATTGATTTTCTGCTTATATCCCCTGCACTGGTAATTAAATCCAAAGTTTTGTTTTGATTTGCAGCAATTTCATTAATCTGAGAATTAACCTTATAGATTCTTTCTGACTGCTCAACAAGGTTAACAATATAATCATCCAAAAGTGCAAAACGGGCCAGTGGATTAAGGAAGGCTGATAAATCAAAATCAGGATCCTGAAGATAAATATCATCCGAAAGGTCTATAATTTTCTTTTCCAAAGAAACATAATCTTCTAATTTTTTTATTGACTGTGAACTTTGATTAGTTGACTGACTTTCAAAGGCCTGAATATTATTTTTAAAGAAATCCTTATAAGAATTGTAATTATAAGAAACCTGTTCATAAACCCCGCTGTTCATAAGGTCTAAAAGGTAGTTGTATTTTGAATCGACCGAAGGAATTAAACCGGAACCTGCAACTTTTGAATCTCCAAAAATAAAATGGGCCATAAAAGGTAAATAAGAAGCATCGGTTGAATCAAAAAAGGCTCTTTCGGATTCTTCGTCAGTCTGTTCTTCTCCCTCAACGGTGGCAGACATTTCTTTTAATCTTTCGTTTAAGGCTATAAGATCTTTTCCACATTGATTCATTGTCTGGCGGTAATTACAATAACGACTTAATATTTCTTCTACCTGAGGAAATAACTCAAGGGCCAGTGGATAATCATCTTCTTTTACAGCCTTATTAAACTTTTCAATTATTTCGTCAATCTCTACATTAAATTCTTCAAAGGACCAGTCTGCAATAGTTTGATTTAATTGTGTTACAATTTCGTCTGTTTCTTTTAGAATATCACTATCAAGACCCCATCTGTCTTCGTATTCTTCCCTACAAAGAACAAATCCTTCCTGAACTACAGCAACCGCCTGGATAAATTCTTTATTTTCAACAAGCTGGGCTGAAGTATTTATAATTCTTGTACTTTCTTTCTGGTTATGGGCAAAAGTTACAACCCTGTCAATGTTATCGATGTAAGCAAGAGAGGCATCGGAAGGATGTCTTTCAATCTTTTTTAACTGGCGGATTATCGAATAGATTTTTTCACTGTTATCAGGATCTGTGGCAATAGTTTCTATCAGGTTATCAAGAGTTTCTGCGTATCTTTTTTTTGCATCCATGATGGTTGCAACAAGTCTCTGGGCATTATCAAAATTTTCTGGATTCTGGTCTATATAAATTGTCAAAAGTTTTAGTGCTTCATCATAATTTGTTTGACGTATAAGGGCTCGAATTTCCCTCAGAGATAAATCTTTTTCTTCATATTCAAGATTATCCACTGCTCCTTTTGGACTTTTAGAAAAAAGCGGATAAGATAAGAGAATTATTAGCAATGTTAAAGCAAAAAATCGAAAATTTCTCATTTTCTTTTTCTTATATATAGTATACTTTATTTTCGGTAAATAAACTTATATAAACAAGAGAAAAATCCGATTATTAAATGGGAATTTACTAAGTAAATTCATATTTTTAGTATTTACAGGGGCTTTTAACTTAGATTTATGTTTAAAAAGAGATTTACTCTGACATTAATAATTTTCTCTTCGATTTTTATAAATCTACACAGCCTTTCCTATGACAATTTTGAATCTACACTTTCTGAAATTTTTGACTGGGCTATTGATGACAATGAAGGTGAAACTGCATTCCGATCTCTTTTAATTCCTTTTGGAGGAAGAAGCGAAAGTATGGGAGAAGCCTACACAGGTTTAGCAGATGATATTTCTTTTTTACAGTACAATGCTGCGGCCTCTTCAGTACAGGGCGAAACTCAGCTTTCCGTTTTTCATAATTCCTGGATAGCAGATTCTAAACTAGATGCAATTGCCTACACTACCCGTTTTGGTCACCTTGGCCTGGGAACTTATTTTTCAAGTTTTTACCTGCCTTTTACAGAATACAATCTTTTTGGGGAAAGGGTGGCTTCAAATTATTACAGTGAATCTTTTGCAGGATTAAATATTTCTTACAATTTTCTTGCGGGATATAATTTTAAAGGTCTGGCCCTTGGAGCAAATGTAAAGGCCGGCTGGAGATCAATGCCAGATTTTACAGATAATGAAAGTGATGAAATTCTTACAAATTCCGGTTTAGAACAAAGTGCCTTTGCAGCCCTGCTCGATCTTGGCCTGATGATGCAGTTTAATTTCTTAAAATATTATTCATCAAGACAGCCTAACGTAAGAATTGGTCTTTCTGCCCAGAATCTTGGATTTACGCTTACAGGTTTTGCTTCGGACAGTGGATTAAAAATTGATGAAGGATTAAGCACCATTTTTGCAGCGGGTATTTCTTTAAAACCTATAAAACCACTTATTATTGCTTTTGATTTTAAACAGCCTGTAAACTTTTTTAATATCACAACTTACTTAAAACCTTACTTCTGTTTTGGAGCAGCCTTCCAATTTACAAAATTTGCTTCCCTTCTTGGAGGATTTGAAATTAAAGGTGGAAACCCTAAGATTTCTGCTGGATTTGAGTTTGAAATTTTAAAAGTAAGATTGAATTTTAATTATTCTTTGGATTTGACTTCCTCTTTTAACCCACTCAACAAAATAAGTATTTCTGCTAAACTTTTACTTGGGGACAGAGGAAGAGCAGAAATTGATGCTTTGGTAGATGAATATTACCAGCAGGGATTGGCTCACTTTTCAAACCGTGAATATGAAGAAGCAATCAGATTATGGCAGGAAGCCTTAAAACTCAACAAAAGATTTGATCCTGCTATTTTGGGAATAGAAACTGCACAATTTAGAATTAATATGCTACAAAAAATGGAAGACAGTATAAAACTCTAAAAGAATCTTATACTGTCTTTATAAAGAAAAGTATTTTTATCTTTCGATTATTATTTGATTATTTTTTCTTAGAGAAAACTCTGTAATTCATCCAAGGGAAGAGACAATCTTTAGCTTCAAGAGAAGTAAGCCATTCTGTACTTACAGTATTGGAGCCCAAAGAGTCAAATACCTGGGTAAAAGCTTCAATTGAATCTTTAAATCTTCTTTCCGCATAATCAGGATTATCATTACAATCAATCATTCTAGCCAGAGAAGATGACAGGGCAATCATAAGTTCTACAGAACCAATATTTAAAAGTCTTGTTTTTAAGCCAGTATCATTTGGGAAACGGTCAGCAAGGTCTACCATTCTTTCGCAGGCTTTTCTGATATATCTCATCATCCAGCAGTTTTTACTAGATAAAAGATTTTCGCCGTAACCTTCTCCATTTGATGAAGAAAAATATGGGCTAATTTTTTCAAGAGAATACTGATTTTCCAGCATATCGCCAGGACTTGTAAGATTAATGTCAGATTTTTTAGAGGTACGAATTAAACATTCAAGCCAATAAACGCCTTCAAACCATTCCTGAGAAAGTTCATAAGCATCAATTGTTGTTATTAAAGTAACAAAATCTGAATCGGCCATAAGCTGGGCTGCTTTATTTAATTTTTCTTCTTTTTTCTGAATAAAATAAACCGCATCGTCCTGAGCCTGTTTTTTTGCAGTTTCCTGATCATAAATAGATTTTTCTGCATCTTTATAATTTCTGTTCCAATATTTAAATCCAGTTTCAATTCGGCTGGCTTCATTAGACCAGATTGACTTAAGATTTTCAGGTTCAAGTTCAAATCCAACGTCTTTATTTTCATTTCTGTAGAAAGGAGAATTTATAAATCCACCTTCACCATAAATCTCATCATGACTGTTAGGATCCTGAGCAAAAAATACAAGAGAATTTTCTGTTCTGACAGGATAAAAAATACCGGTAGAAGGAATTGTTTTTGCCAGCAGCAAAGATCTTGAATCTACAATTGTGTAAGAAAAACCGTAGGCCTTGATTAATTTTTCAAGACCATCAACATAACCCAAGTCTGGTAACCAGAAACCTTCAGGAATTTCTCCAAAATACTGCTTAAAAGAATTTAATCCACATTCAATTTGTGCAGAAATAACTTCTTTCATATCTGCATAATGAGGAATAAAAATATCAGTTGCACAAGTTGCAAGTAATTCAATGTAACCTTTGTGCATATAATTTATAAAAGCAGAAATAAGATTCTGATTATATTTTTCTACAAACTCTTTTTTTAGATTTTGATAACGGTCAATTGTAATTTGAATATTTTTTTCTAATTTTTCCTGACCTTTACAGCGCAAAAGTTCATCATTTCCAAAAGCTATACGAGTATCCAGATAATTTACATATAAATCCTGAACTTCGTTGTTGGACAGAAGATTACACAAAACAGGAGATAAAACAAAAGCTACTCTACAAAGGATATTATCTTTTTCAAGATTTTCGAACATATCAAGTAAAGGAATATAAACATTTGAAACTGCATCAAACAATTCATTCATTACCTGAATATTATTCTTAACATCTTTTTCATTATGTCTTATAAAAACCTGGTTACAATTAATTATTAATGAAAGATTCTTTAACATGATAATTCCTTATTTTAGATAAACGAATGTCTGTGATATGTATATTGTTTTGTAATTACACTATTAATATCTGAAAGCTGAACAAGTGGCTGGAATTCAGAATCAAAACCCGACTGCAAATCATTTACAAGCTTAGAGCCCTGTGGAATTTTAATTACAGGAGTAAAAGCAAGAACATTTATTTTTCCATCAACAGAATAAAGTAATTCTACTTTGATAAATTTTTTACCCGCTGGTAAGAGAAAATATTGTTCCTGAGCCTTTTCTACTGCATTAATTTCAAAAGCTTCATCAGGAATGCTTGCTTCTTCATCTTCAAATGAGCAGATTCTAAGCATTAAATTGTAATCATTAGTCTTTTTAAGTAACGAAGAGTCACTATCACTGATATTCCAGAAAATAAAAAGCCAGACTGGGTTTCTTAAAACACAATCAATCTGAGTTTCGTTATAATTTTTTGGAAAAACAAAAACTTCATTGGAATCTCCGTCATTTGAAGAAATAATCATATCCTCTGAAATCTCTTCATTTTCTTCGTTTAATTCCAATAATTCTGCAATTAAAAATCGTCTGTCCAAATTTTCAGGAACATCAATTCCATAGTTATCAGCTAATCTACTCAGTTCCGAAAACGATAACTTTTCTAAATAATTTCTTGTAATTACTTCATCGCTCATATTTACAACATAATCTAAAAAAAATACTTATTAGTCAAGAAGAAATAATTAAACAAAAAATTTTTTTTACTTTTTTTCATTTATTTCCTAAAGTCAAAGTACAAGCATCCGATAATATAATTAGTTGGTTAAATAATCGGGTGGGAAGACATCCAGACATCTGATTGATATCAATTATATATATTTTTATAAGAGACTGAAAAGCGTGTGAGGTTTTTCAGTCTTTTTTTTTGATATAAATCAATCTTTAAATAAATTTAATTAGAGTTTACTATAGAAATACCTTAGCTTTGCCGATAATAAAAATGGAGTTTAATACAATACCATGGAAACGATTGAAGTAGACACATTACATCCAGATTTAACCTTTACTGGAGATTTGTTGATTGATAGTTCATTCATTTTATTACCACATTCAGCACCAGTTACTCAGGAACTTATAAATGCCCTTAAATTATGGGGGTATGAAAAAATTCTTTGTGATGGAGCAGTTAGTCTTGGTGGTGACATTGGTACTTTTAACAGCGATTCCAATACAAACGAAGAAGAAACAAAAGGTAAAATCGGCGACAACGTAAAAAAAGCCTTAGAAAATTCAAAAAATACAAATTTTGGTAACAGTGACCAGGCCAGAATGGAAATGGTTGAAGGTGTTTACAACGAATATATGAATTATATTGAAGAAGTCTTCACCTATTACACAACCCATAAAGAAATTGACCAGGACTCACTCTCCGATAACGTAAGGGCTTTGTGTGGTTTTATTAAAGATCACAGAAGATTTATTCTCAGAGTAAATCCAACAACAGAAGCTACTCATAAAAACTTTCTTGTAATCCATTCTATGAGAACTACAGTTTTAGCCCTTGCTATTGCCATGCATATGCACATGCCTCTTTCCAAAATTGTAGACTTAGGTGTAACAACAATTTTACATGAAATTGGAATGTTAAGAATTCCTCCTCAGTTATATATGAGTGATAGAAAACTTTCTAATATTGAAAGATCACAAATCACAAAACATACACTTTTGGGTTATCAGATTTTAAAAGATTTAAAATTCCCTACTCAGGTTTGTTTTGATGTTTTAAATCACCATGAAAATGAAATTGGAACCGGTTATCCAAGAAAATTAGTTAGAGGAGATATTTCTACCAACGCAAAGATTATTTACACTGCCTGTTCCTATGAAGCTATTTCTTCGCAAAGAAGTTACAAAGACGAAAGATCTACCTTTGAAGCTTTGGTTGAACTTTTACAGAATAAAGACAAAAAATATGATGTAACAGTTATTAATGCCCTGCTCTACACAGTAGGTTTTTATCCAATTGGTTCTTTTGTATTCCTTTCTAACAGTAAGGTTGCCCTGGTAATTGATACCAACCCAGATAATCCAAAGTGTCCTATCGTTCAGTTATTAACAGAAAGAGATAAAGATGGAAATCTTAAAATTATTTCTACCGATGAAGATTCAATTACTGTTTCAAGAATTATGACAAAGAGCGAAAAGAACGACATTGTAAAACTCTTTGAAGAAAAAGAAGCAAAAGAAAAGGAAATGGCAAAGAATAATAGCTCAAAAGTTAGTGAAAAAGCAAAAACTGATTCTTTACCCGCAAAAGAAGAAAAAGTTAATACTAAGTCAGTAAAGGCAAATACTAACTCAGAAGATACAGAAGAAGTTGATATAAATAAATTCCTGGGCTAAAAGATAATTTTTACAAGTAAAATTAATTAAAGAAATTTCTTAGATTTTCGACATCGGCCTGAAATTTTTCATCTACTTCAGGTTTGTGGTCATTAAAGTACAAAATCTGATTTAATTCATCAATTGATTTCATGCCCCAAAGTGGAACAACATTTTCAAATTGATTAATAAAACCCATTGCAAGAGGAATATTTTCCACTACTCCACCACATAAAGGCTGCATTCCAATAAATCCAACATCCTGTTTTTCACAAAGGGGAACAAGATCTTTTATACTGTCGTAATTTAGTACATTTAAGGGAAACTGAATACAATCATAAAGATTTAATTCCGCGGCTTTTTTAGCAGTATCATAATTTGTAGTTACAATTCCAATATTTTTGATTTTTCCCTGGCTTTTAAATTTCATTAGGGTCTGGTAGATTTTGTCAGCACCAAGAGGAACAGGAAGAAATTTTTCTATTTCCAGTTGGTATAAATCAAGATAGTCTGTATGAAGGGCCATTAAAGATTCTTCCAAATCTTCTTCAATATCGGAAGAGGTTTTAGAAGAAGTAGAAGTTGAAAGGAATACATTCCTGCGGTAATCAAACAAAGAATCTCCTAAAAGTTTTTCACTTGCAGGAGTTTTTCTTGAAGTATCAAAAAAGTTAATACCTGCTTCATAGGCATTTCTTATCAAAGTTGCGACAGTTTCATCATCTCCAATTTTATCAAGATTCATTGCACCAAAAGCAACTCGAGATACTAAGTGATTTGTTTTTCCTAAACGAATGTATTCCATTCTTAAAAATCCCCCGTGTAATCCCCGAACTGGAGATTACACAGTTTTATTGAACTAGCGATTTCTCTCTACTGGTTTGTAATTTTTAATTGCTTTCTGAATATAGAAAACAAGGTCATCAAGAGAAACTCTTTCCTGTTTCATTGAATCACGGAAACGAACGGTAACAGTGTTGAATAATTCGTTTTTAGAACCATCTTCTTTTGTTTCGTGAATAGTATCGTAGTCGATTGTTACACAATATGGAGTTCCAACTTCATCCTGACGGCGGTAACGTTTTCCTACAGTACCAGAAAGATCGTAATCAGTAGCAAAATCTTCTTTTAACATATGCTGAATTTCTTTTGCTTTTTCTGCAAGACCATCTTTTTTCATCAAAGGAAGAACTGCAACTGTAACTGGGGCAAGACGTGGATCTAAGTGAAGTACAGTACGATAATCTTCTTTACCATCAGTTCCAACATTTTCTTCTTCGTAAGCTTCGCAAAGGAACATAAGGAAGTTTCTGTTTAAACCAGCTGAAGTTTCAACAACATAAGGTACATATTTTTTGTTTCCATCTTCCTGGTCGATATAATGCATATCTTTTTTAGAGTAAAGTTCGTGCTGTGAGAGGTCAAAATCAGTTCTTGAGTGAATACCTTCAACTTCTTCAAAACCAATTGGGAAATTGTAAGTAATATCATAAGCATCTTTAGCGTAGTGAGCCAATTTATCGTGGTGATGCCATTTTAACTGTTTTTCTGGAATACCGTATTTAAGGTAGAAAGACCAGCGTTCTTTTCTCCAGCGATCAAAAGTCTCGTCTTCTGTTCCTGGTTTACAGAAATATTCCATTTCCATCTGTTCAAATTCACAAGTACGGAAAATAAAGTTCTTAAAAATAATTTCATTACGGAAAGATTTACCTACCTGTGCAACTCCGAAAGGAACCTTCATACGATTTGACTGAACGATATTCTTGAAATCTGTAAAGATACCCTGACAAGTTTCTGGGCGAAGATAGATAAGATGTGAATCATCTGCAATTGGACCCTGATAAGTTTTAAACATAAGGTTGAATTCACGAACTGCAGTGTATTTTTTATTTTTACTATTACAAGCAGGACAGTCGATATTTGCATCGATAAAAGCTTTCATTTCATCGTGAGTCATTGTATCAACTGGTTTTCCAGGATTAACATCTGGATGAGCTGCAATAAAATCTTCTATTAATTTATCTGCTCTATGGCGAGCGTTACATTCAAGACAATCAACCATTGGATCTGAGAAGTGATCAACGTGACCAGAAGCCTTCCAGGTTGTGTGGTGCTGGAAAATTGCAGAATCAAGTCCAACAACATCATCATGAAGCTGAGTCATGTAATGCCACCAGGCATTCTGAATATTTCTCTTAAATTCTACACCAAGTGGACCATAATCCCAGGCACCTGCCTGTCCACCATAAATTTCTGAAGCCTGATATACAAAGCCTCTTCTCTTACAAAGACTGATAATTTTGTCTAAAGTACATGCGTGTGTGTCTTTTTCGTTTGCCATTTTTTTACTCCTTTTTCGACTCTGGCGTGGGCCGTTTTAGATATTCTCTAAAAAACATCGCTGGATTGCAATGTTAATTTAAAGTGCTTCAAAGTTATCATAATTCAGGGGCTATTTCAATTATGGATTTAGTTTTTAGAATCTTCCCCACTTGAATTATCTTCTGTTTTACTCTCTTCTGATTTTTCATCTCCAGACTCTGATTTTTCCTGATCAGACTGGGACTCTGATTTTTCTGGAATGGATTGATTATTTTCGGAATTTTCCTGATTTTCCGAAGAATCATCATTTTGATTATTTTCTGACTGAGAATCTGCTGAATCTTCTTTTTTATCTTCCCCAGCCTCTTCTTTTGAAAGATCCTTATCCTGACTCTGATCTTCCGAAACTTCTTCCTTAAGTTCTTCTGGACTATCTTCTGACTCTCCTGACTCTCCTGAATCTGCATCCTGAAGTTTTTTATAGGAATTGTAATTGGTCATATCTTTTAAGACTGCATTTAAAATATCTTTATGACGTCTTCCTAAAGTTTCGTAAATAAAATCATGAATATCTTTTTTTATTGATTTAGGTAATTTTTTGTCCAAAAGCATAATGACTGTACAATTGTTATCTTTTATTTCCTTTTTGAGAACTATCACATTCGTTACAAATGAATAACGGCCCATTGTAAAAGAAACATTTTGAATCACTGTACCAGGAATAAAAATTGAAGACATCTTTGCAGGGGTAATAGCCGCAAAACCTAAAACTGAAATATCCACTAATTTAAATGAATACAAAAGCCCGTTGTAAGAAAAATATCCGTTTACGTCTTTAACACCTTCGTCTACAACCAGACGAATACACTTTCTAACCCCTCGGGCTCCGTTAATATCAAGAATTTTATCTAACTGATGGTAAAGATCTTCCTGTTTTTTATCCATCATGACAAAACCACCGGGAAGTTTTAAATCCATAAGGAATCTTTCCTGATCTTTTGGCTTGGTTTTTATGGAAATTGCTCCTAAAAATACCGATTTAAGACTAACATCATCTTCAAAAGATTTAATAAAATTATACCAGCCGTCAAGAGTAAGGCCATCATCTATAAAAATAAAACAAATTGCATTTTCAAAAAGCCTTAAAATAGGCTTTGCACTAGTGTAATCTGGAATTACATAAACTTCATAATCATCACCTTTCAGGCATTCAATAACATAGTTTTCAATCGATAAGGGAGGATTCAGGAAAAATACCTTTCGTCCCAACAAAGGATTTTCTCGGTAAGTCATAGAAATATTTTAGCACATAAAATTTTTATTACAATAACACAAATTACCTAATGGGTTAATAATATTTTTTCCTGAGGACATTTTTCGAAAAAGTTTTTAATTCTGATTTTCAAATCTTCATTATCTTTTGCATTAAGAAATTCTGTTTGAGCATAATGAGAAAATAAAAAATTCTGACTGTAATAGGTAAAAAATCTTTGCAAACGGGTTTTCCAGAATTCTTTGGGCTGATATTTTTCTATTAAGTCAATGTAATCAAAGGCGAGTTTTTCCATATCAACCTGAATAGATTCCTGACTTTTAAGGCTTTTAAAAATCCAGGGTTTTTGAACACAGGCCCGGGAAATCATTACTCCATCAACCGAAGGGGCTTTTGCAAGGGCATTTTGATAAGAATCATAATCTTTTACATTACCATTAAGATAAAGAGTGACATTTCTTTTATGAGCCAGAAGGGCAAGTTTTTCGCAATATTGATAACGGGCAGGTCTAATAAGTTTTTCCTTTTTTGTTCTTGGATGTAAAGTCAGATGTTCTACTCCATTATCAATAAGGGCATTTGTAAAAGTAAATAAAGATTCTTCTGTAAAATCTTCATCGCCTAAACGAAATTTTACGCTGAATCTTTTTTTGGACTGTGGATTTTCTTTATTATAGGAAGAAATAAGTTTTCCAACCTCGCCTACCATTTCCATTGTTTCTTCAAGAGGTTTTAACATCCAGGCAATTCCCGCTCCGTAACGGTAAATATCCGGGGCAGAACAGCCCATATTCAAATCTATTCCAATTCCAGGAAGTTTAAGTAATTCTTTGCAGGCATCTACCATGTGCTGACAGTTACGTCCGGTCAATTGCCAGACAAGTTTTTGGGGCACAGGAGAAGGATCAATATAAAATTTTTCAAAAGGCCCATTGGTTAAAAGTGTTCCGGCATTAATCATTTCTGTATAATATTCATCGCAGCCACCAAATTCTTCTACAAGAAATCTGAAGGCTGGAGTTGAAATAGTTGCCATTGGCCCACAAATCAGTTTCATAAAATGGATTATAATGATTTACAGGGCTTTTGCCGATAATAAATTGTAAAATGATATTTTTTTTGGAGAAATAAATGATATTTGACCGAACTAAATATAAAGATTTCGCCAGAAAACAGTTAAGAAAACGCTGGACGGTTCCGGCCTTAATTACGCTTACTATTTTTCTGGTATTCTCTATATTTTCAATTCCAAACTTTGTCACAATGTTTAAGAATCATTATGGGGCTCAATTATTGGACGGAAATTTCGAAAACTTTATCGAATTCTTAAACCTTTTTAGAGGAGCAGTTAATTTTAATACACCCCCTCTTGTAATGCTCGCTCAATTACTTGCATCTGCAATTTTTGAAGTTGCTTCTTTAACAATTTATCTGAAGATGTCACGCTCTCCAGAAGAAGTACACTACTCTGACTTTATTTCAGGACTTCAAAACTGGGGAAAAGCAATAGTAGCTTGTTTATTACAGGTTTTATGGATCTTTTTGTGGAGCCTTTTATTTTTACTTCCAGGATTTGTAAAGCTCATTTCTTATTCACAAACATATTTTATCATCTCTGAATACGATGAAATTTCAGTTAAAAAAGCAATGAAAATAAGTTCAATAATAACAAGAGGTCATAAAATGGATCTTTTCATTACCTTCTTGAGTTTTATTGGATGGTACATTTTAGGAGTTGTAACTTGTGGAGTTGCCATGATTTGGGTAAAACCTTATGCACATATGACATTTATTAACGCTTATCATGCAATGATGAAGGACGCATTAGAAATAGGAACAATCAGACCGGAGGATTTACAATAATGAAAAAGGATTTTAGAACAGGACTCATAGTATTAATTGTTTTGATTTTAATCATTTGTGGAGTTACAGTAGCCAGTCTTTATTTACCAGAAAAGACAAATATTACAAGTTCTTCAATTTATAAAGTAGATTATACAAAGAACTATAAAGGACAATATGTAGGAATTGTTAATCTTACAGGAACAATAGAAGAAAAAAATAATGAATACAGCCAGGATTGGATTTTAAATACTATTACCAAACTTAAAAATGACAAAAAAAATATTGGTATGGTACTTTATATCAATTCTCCAGGTGGATCTGTATATCAGGCTGATCAGGTATATTTTGCCCTCAAAGAATATAAGGCAGCAGGAAAAGCTCTTGATGTTTATATGGGACCTTTAGCAGCTTCAGGCGGATATTATATTGCTTGTGCCGCTGATGAAATCTGGGCTAACAGAAATACATTAACAGGTTCAATTGGAGTTATTGCAGGTCAGTCATTTGATATGACAGAATTCTTAGATAATCTTGGAATTAAGTCAGAAACAATTCATGCCGGTAAAAACAAAAATATGCTTAATTACAACGAAACTTTAACTGATGAACAAAGACAAATCATGCAGTCTATTGCAGATGAATGTTATGAACAGTTCTGTAAAATCGTGGCTGAGGAAAGAGGACTTACAATTGGTAAAGTTCATGAACTTGCTGACGGCCGTATTTACTCTGCAAATCAGGCATTTACAAATGGTTTGATTGATAACATTGGTTCTTTTGATAAAGCAATTGATAACTTTACTGCAAAACTTGAAAAACCAGGAATTAAAGTAACAAGTTACTCTTATGAAGCTAAAAAGAATTTTGTTTCAACCTTGATTGAAAAAGTTAATTTTTCAAATTCAAATGCAAAGGGACTTTTACCAGAAAAAGTATTAGAAGATATTGATAATTCAGATTTGTATCCAGCTTATCTCTATAAATAGTCAAATATCTTATTAAAATATAAAAGGATTTTTCCACTTAAAATTAATTTTTTAATTGGAAAAATCCTTTTTTTTATTCTGTTTTTTCTATTAAATAAAGTCCGGCTTTTTTACCATTCACCAGAGTATGAAAAGATTTTATAAGATTAAAATCCTTTCTAACTTCAAGTAAATTTTCCAGTTCTTCTTTACGGGCGGAAAGCATTACAATTCTCCCCTGCTCTTTTAGAATTCTTTTGAAGGAATTAAAACACTTGTCGTAAAAGTCACTTATATCGCCAATATCTTCGTAAAATCCCCAGGGAGGATCGGTAATTACAAGATCAAGGCTTTTATCTTCAATATTTTTGAGTTCAAAAGCGTTTTGTACAGAAATTTCAATATCGTCCCGGTCTTTGAGATTTTTTTTATCTTCAAGCATTTTAATTTTTTCTTGGTCGATATCAGAAATAAAGAGTTTTTTAAAATGGAATTTTTTTGCCAATTGTAAAGGAATGGAGCCATAACCTGCAAAAGGTTCTGCAATAAGAGAATCCTGATTAAAATCTGACATAAGACACATAAAATAAGCAACTTCAGGTCTTAATTCCCCTTTATTTAGATTTTTTTCTGTAAATTCCCTTTTGGAAATTAATTGTCCACAAAAGGCAAAATCCTGACTTCGGATTGAATACCAGATTTCGGTAGTAGGATTTAAACGGTCAATATTCAATTTTGAATTATTTACGACAGCTTCTTCTGCTCTTCTGGCAATATTTTTATCAACTTTTGCAAATTGATTTTCTTTTGAAAACCTTACCCTAAAAGTACCTTTATTTATTAAATAATATTTTTTTTCCTTCTGAATATTCCCAACCATCATTGGAAAATTTAAGCCTTTACCCTTCCAGGTCTTAAGAATAAAAAATGTATTGTTAAAATACATGATTTTGCTTAATTCTCTGGAATTACCAGAAAACTGATAATGAATAAGCCCGTCAAAAAGATTTAAAATTTTTACAGAGGGAATTCTTTTAGGAAAATCTTCTTTTACCAAATCTGAAAAACCACTGGTAAATGATGAAATAAATTCTGCCATAAAAAAAATATACAGTTTTTATTGATATGTAACAATCAAAAATCTATTATTAAATCTCTGTCAGATAAAAAGATAGAAACCCTGGAGGGTGGATAAATCAAGTGTTATATAGACAAGCAAAATAAAATTAATTATAATGTTTTAAATACGCTATATGTTAAAAAAGTGTTTTACTAAACACTAGGAGGATTTTTGGCAAACAATTATGATAACAACAATAAGGGATTACGAGTCAATGAAATGATCCGTATTCGTGAGGTACGTGTAATCGATGATGAGGGAAAACAGTTAGGTATTTTACCTACACCAGAAGCTCTCAAAATGGCTAAAGAAAAAGATCTCGATCTTGTTGAAGTTTCGCCAAATGCGAATCCACCAGTTTGTAAAATACTTGATTATGGTAAATACAAGTTCGAACAGGAAAAAAAGCTCCGAGATTCCAAAAAGAACCAAAAAGTATTGAAGTTAAAGGAAATCCGTATGCAACCAAAAATTGGTACAGGTGACCTTGATACTAAAGCCAAACATATTCAGGAATTTCTTGATGAAGGTGATAAAGTTAAGGTAACTATCCGTTTCCGCGGACGTGAATTAGCTCACACAGATTTAGGATATGATGTCTTGAATGAGGTGTTAAAGCGACTTACCTCGGCGTACGTCATTGAAAAACCAGCCGCTATGGATGGTAGAAATATGTCAATGACAATCTCAGCAAAAGCCGCAAAATAAGGGGTTTAGAAATGCCTAAGATGAAGACAAAGAAGTCAGCTGCTAAACGTTATTCTTTAACAGGCACTGGCAAAGTTAAGCACAAGAAACAGAACCTTCGTCATATTTTGACAAAGCGTTCACCAAAGAGAAAGAGACAGCTTCGCGCTAACGGTTATGTTGCTGAAGCTGATGCACGCAAAATCAGAAAGCAAATGCTTCCATACGGTTAATGAGGTGAATAAATGTCAAGAGCAATAGACGGAACAAAAAGAAAGAATCGCCGCACAAAGATTTTGAAACTTGCTAAAGGTTTCCATGGCGACAGAAAATCAAATTTCAAACCAGCTAAAGACGCTGTAACAAAAGCATTAGGTCATGCTTATGTAGACCGCCGTGATCGTAAACATGAATTCCGTTCACTTTGGATTGCCCGTATCAACGCTGCAGTTCGTGACGAAGGAATGACTTACTCACAGTTTATCAATGGAATTACAAAAGCAGGTATTAAATTGAACCGCAAGGCTCTTTCTAATATGGCAATTGAAGATCCAGCAGCATTCAAAGCAGTTGTAGAAGCTGCAAAGAAGGCTCTTAAATAGTTAAAACTATTAGGAATTAAAAATGATTACACTCGATCAGGTTTATTTACTAGAACAAAAGGTAGAAAGTGCTGTTGAAAAAATACAACAGTTACAGGCTGAAAACGATGCTCTGCGCAAGAAATGTTCAGAGCTCACAAATGCGCTTTCAAGCAAGTCGGAGCAACTTACTTCTTTTGAAAGTGATCAAAACCAGATCGAGAATGGAATCAAAAAGGCGCTTGAACGTCTTAATGCTATTGAAAATTCAGTACTTAAGACAGTTCAGGCTGCTCCTTCTACAAAAAATACAAACACAAATATTGAAAGCAAAAAAGAAGAAATTGAGGAAGATTACAACAATCCTGCAATGGGCGCTATAAACTTTCAATCAATGTCAAATCTAGAAAAAAATCTTTCTGATAATGTAAAAAAGGAAAATAATTCTCTTAATAAATCAGAAGAGGTAACAATTAATTTCCAGAAAGAAAAGAAAGATAATCCTTTTAATCAAGTTTCTGAAGTTGAAAAAGAACTGAGTGAAACAATCAATAATACAAATCCATTTTCTATAAACTCAGAAAATAAAAGTCAGGATTCTTTAAACGAAAATTTTGAAGAAGAAAATGATAATTCAGATGAATTGGGGTTTGATATTTTCTAATGACTAAACTTCAAATAGATTTACTTGGTACAA
This sequence comes from Treponema sp., assembly GCA_024682655.1. Classification (GTDB taxonomy): domain Bacteria; phylum Spirochaetota; class Spirochaetia; order Treponematales; family Treponemataceae; genus Treponema_D. The sequence continues at coordinate 43,826 of JAIKYZ010000085.1, read as the reverse complement.
GTTTTACAATCCAGGCCAACGAAGACAGTGAATATCTTGAAAAACTGGTAAGTTATTATTCAAGAATTACAGCTGATATTCAAAAAACAAATTCGATTAGAAATCCCATGCAGATTGCAATTTTAAGCGGAATTATGCTTTGTGATGAACTTTACAAAGAAAAAGAAAATAAAATTGCACTCGAAAATAATACTTATGAACCTATTCAATTAAAAACTGAAGAAGAAGTTAATCGTAAAACTAAAGAAATGATTGATAAAATCAACAAGGTTTTGTAATTGGCCAAGAAGATTTGGATTGATGCAGACTCCTGCCCTAAACTAGTAAGATTCCACGCCCAAAAAATCGCAGCAAAAAACAATATGGAAATACTTTTTGTTGCAAATAAAGAAATTCCAAGCGATAAAGATTATCCCTGTAAAATGATTATTTGTGATTCAACAAAAGATTCGGCCGATAATTATATTTTTAATCAGGCAGATTCAAAGGATCTGGTAATTACCCGAGATATTATTTTTGCCGACCGACTTGTAACAAAGGAAGTTACAGTTATAAATGACCAGGGGACGGAATTTACAAAAGAAAACATAAAAGAGATACTTGCCGACAGAAATTTTGATTTTGCCTTAGCCCAGGCCGGAGTTGTTAAACATCATTCTTATGGCTATACAAAAAAACAGTTTGCAGATTTTGCAAACTGTTTTGACAGAGTTCTAACTAATTTACTAAAAGATAATTAGATTTCTTCTTGATCTGGAATAGCAAGCTGAATAGCACAAATACGATCTTTTACCTGCATAAAAGCTAAAACAACTTCAGGGTCAAACTGAGTACCCGCATTATTCTGAATCTCAGAGAAAGCATCATCAATTGACCAGGCTTCTTTATAACAGCGTTTATGACTTAAAGCATCAAAAACATCAGCTACGGCTACAATTCTTGCAGATAATGGAATTGCTCTACCCTTTAATTCTTTTCCAAGTGGAACAATTCCATCTTTAATAGTAAATTTAGATAAATCTACATCTCCAGGGTAACCATTTTTACTACCATCAAACCAGTCATGGTGATGTAAAGCAATTTCCAAAGACATCTGATCTAAGGGACTCTCTGGAGGATTAAATAACTGGGCACCAATACAAGTATGGCCCTTCATTATATTTCTTTCTTCGTCTGTAAATCTTGGATAAACTTTTTTCAAAATTAAATCTGAAATACCTACTTTACCTACATCATGGAATTTGGCTGCAATCTTAAGATTATCACGGTAAGAATGCATTTCATCTTCAGAAATATTATGATTAAAAGCCCATCTATCGTAAATTTCAAGAGAATAAGAAGAAACTCTTTCTACGTGAGGATAAGTTTCTTTAGGATCACGGAATTCTGCCATTTTAAGCATACGTCTAACCATATCACTTGTAAGATAGGCCTTCTGTAAAGCTTGTACGGCACTTGATGCAAAGTGAGTAATCATCAACTCTGCTTCTTCATCAAATGGAATTACTTCTCCATCTTCGTTTTTTGCGTTGATTATTTGCAGAACACCAAGAACTTTTCCATTAGGCATTTTTAATGGAAGAGTGTACATAGATTTTGTTCTGTAATTTGTGGTTACATCAGTATTTTTATTAAATTTATAGGGTTTATCTTCTGGGATCTTATAACAATCTTCAATATTTAAAGGAGTTCCTGTTAAAGCAACATATCCACAAATCTGTTTTGGATTTATTGGGAATGAAAATACAGTGTAAGGTAATTTTTGTCCTGGAGCTAACTCTTTAAGATGAGTATCGTTTTGTCCATATTTAATTTTAACCTTATTTTCTTCTACTACATAAATAGAACCTGCATCTGCATTTACAATATGCCTTGTTTCGGTCAAGATGCTTTCCAAAAGAACGTCAACATCCTGAATTTCTCCAAGTTTACGCTCAATTTCAATTATGCGCTGAAGTTTGTCCTCATTTTCCTTTTCCATAATTCTTCCTGACATAATATTCCTTCACTTATTAAACTAGTAAGACGAAAAAAAATCAAGATATTATTGAAAGTTCTTTTCTTATTAAAGAAAAATAAATAGGGCCAGCCCCATTATTAATATCCGGTAATATCTGATATCCAAATTGTGTTTTTTCTATTTTAAGTTCTTCAATTTTTGTAAAATCTTTTATTTCTTCAAAAGAGAACTTTGGTTCTTTAAATAAAAATTCATTGCCATTCTTTAAAAACTTTTTTACAAGCCTTTCGATAACCCCGTCATTTTCGGCAGAAGCAAGAGCACAGGTAGAATAAAGTAAATATCCACCTGGGGCTAATAATCTGTAAGCAGAAGAAAGTAAGGCCCACTCTTCCATGGCTAGAGATTTAATTCTGGAAGGTGACCATTGAGATAAATATTTTTCGTCCAGGTAAACATGCCTTTCTGAAGAACAGGGGGCATCCAGTAAAATACAATCAAAAACTTCACTTTGTCTTTTACACCAGGTAGCAGCATCTGAACAGGAAGTTTTTACCCTTTGAGAGATTTCTAAAGGCAGACATTCATTTATAGAAGCATCTAGTCTTCTTTTTCTATCTGAAGAACGTTCATTTGAACTTAAAAAAGCTTCTTTTTCCATTCTTGAAGCAATAACTATTGATTTACCCCCAGGGGCGGCGCACATATCTAAAATATTTTGAGCATGGTCTAATGGAAGGGCTAGAGCAGCATAAACACTGGCCATATCTAGAAAATAAGATTTTTGTGAATCCCCTACTTTATATTCAACGGGATTATTTTTAAGAGGAAAAGTTTCTAATAAATTATTCCAGCGGTCAGAATAAAGATTTTTATAATATTCTTCAAAACCTTCTTTTCCCCGCAAAGGAGTATTTTTATTTTTCATAGACAGCTTTTTCTAAATCTCCATAAGTAATGATATTTGCCTTTAATTTATATTTAATAATTCTTTCAAAAGACTGATTAATTTTTTCTTCAAAAGCCTTATCCTGACTGGCTTTTTGATATAAAACTTTGGCTTCTTTTCCAAATCGTTTTTCACTGGTCATTATACAATCAACACCAGCTTCAATAGCCATAATCACAGCTTTTTGTGGACTATAACCGTTATTTACAAGAGCACCCATAAAAATATCATCAGAAAAAATTAAGCCCTGGTAATTGTATTTATTTCTTATAATATCTGTTACCCAAAGCTTAGAAAGACAGGCCGGAGTTTGAGGATCAAGAGCAGAAGTTCTTGCATGGGACATTAAAATTGCACTTGGCTGTAATTTTGAAAGTTCAAAAAATGGAATTAAAGACTCTTCAAGTTCTTCTTTACTCAAATTAATTTCTGGAAGACCTGTATGAGGGTCGGTATTTGTATTACCCGGAAAATGTTTAACCACAGTGGCAATATTATTATTTTCATAAGCCCTTATACAAACTTTACCGTAAGAAAGGACCTGCTCTGTATTTCCAAAACTTCTTCCCTGTAAAAAATCTTTATTTTGATCTGTTGAGATTTCAAGAACTGGGGCAATATTCATATTAAAGCCCAGGGAATTCATTTTTTTTGCCTGGTCAGAATAAATATTATAGGCCTGGGCAATTGAATATTTCTGAGCAATTTTTTCCTGAGATTCAAGTCCGCCGGTTAATTTATGAAGTCTATTTACATAGCCCCCTTCCTGGTCAATCGAAAGATAAGGATTTAATTGATTATTTTTAGAGGAATAATTTTTGATTGAATTCATAAAAATCAATTGTTGCTCTGGGCTATCGGCTAAATTATAAGAAAAAAATAAATAACCTCCGGCAATTAAAGGAGTGGAAGATGGAATTTCCCCCTTACCTTCTGTAATTTCCTTAAAAGTTTCGTAAGAACGGAAATTTTTATTACCTTCAAGATTTGCAACAAAGAGCTGGGCTATTTTTATTTCCAGGGGACTTTCTTTTATATATTTTTCTAAAATTCCCTGATTTTCTTTCTGGCACTTTTCAATGTAAGTCTGAGCATAAGAAGCAAATCTTCTGTTATTAATTTCTTTTTTGTTTTGAAGTTTTTCAGCTTTAGAAGTACAGGAAAATAATAAAAAGGATGTAATAACCAATAAAGATGTTAAGGCTTTATTCATAGGCAAATTATAATGATTAACGGCCATAAAGTATAGATTAGCCATTTTTAAATCATAAAAGATAGGATTTTAATATTTACTTATACTTTTATCGCGGTTAAAATAGTTTAACTACTATATTATTATGTTTATCTTTATTGCTTCGAAGAAAAATAAATTACAGACAATAAAATCTCCTCTTATAATTTTTAGTTTTCTTTTACTTTTGCAGCTTCTTTTTTCCTGTAAATCGACAAAGCTAGAGGAAGTTACAAGTGAAAATCTGGCAGAAGAAAATATTCAGGTTGAAGAAATAGTAGAAGAAGAAATCATAATTGAAGAAAAAATAATAAGTAATGAAATTAATTTAATGTTTGCGGGTGATATTATGGCTCATACCCCAAATTATATAATTTCAGAATATGCAAAAATCTACCGGGATGTAAAAGATATAATAGAACCTGCTGATTTAGCCTTTGCAAATATAGAAGCTCCGATTGATACAAAAAAGCCCGCATCTTCTTACCCAAATTTTAATATGACAAAAAAATATGTCTGTGCGGCTGTTAATGCAGGATTTGATGTTTTTTCTCTCTGTAATAATCACACAAATGATCAGGGACTTGAAGGAATTTTAGAAACAATAAAAACAACAGAGGAAATCACTCAAGAATATGCACAAATGGATATTCCCCTTTATTTTTCGGGAACAAAAGAATCTTCCGAAGCAGAATTTACCTACAATTTGATTGAAAAAAATGGCTGGAAGATTTTATTTTTACCAATGACAGAACTTTTGAACAGGCCCCAGCATTCTTCTTATATAAATTTTGTAAAAACAGATGATAAATCAAGAAAAGAATTTGCTGCCTATGTTAAAGAATTAAGAGAAAAAAATCCCTGCGACTTATTTGTACTTTCGGTGCATACAAGTGAACCAGAATATACCCGCGTGATCACAGAAAAACAAAGAAATTATTACCTGGAATTATTGGACGCGGGGGCAGATATTATTATGGCAAATCATGCCCATATCGTAAAAGATAGAGAATTCGTATATAATTCTAAAGACGGAAGCCAGAAACTTATAATGTATGCAAACGGTAATGTTATAAGTGCCCAAAGAACAAAACCTAATTTTGATTCTAAAAATCCAGATTTTGAAAGGGATAATACAGGCGATGGACTATTTTTTTATGTAACTTACAGAAAAGACCCCGATAATCCACAAGAGCCGCCTCAAATAGTAGCTTCTCATAAACAGTTCATTACGACTTATATAAATACAGCTAATGAATATGTAATAAAAAAATTAGATGAAGATTTTGTTAAATATTTATATGATGTCCCAAGAAATCACTGGGCAGAATACATTAAAAGAAGAATTAAAATCGATAACACAAGCACAAAGGATTTAATTACATGGCAATAAATTATAAAGATTTACCAGTATATGCACAAAAACAGAAAATTCTGGACTGTCTTGAAAATAATCAGGTAGTAATTGTAGAAAGCCCAACAGGTTCAGGTAAAACAACACAAATCCCTGTAATTTTATATGAAGCAGGATACGCAACTAATGGAATTATTGGAGTAACACAACCAAGAAGGATTGCAGCCCTATCGGTAAGTGAATTTATATCAAAACAGATGAATACTCCTTATCCGGGAATGGTCGGTTATAAAATGCGTTTTGAAGATGTAACTAATCAAGACACAAGAATTAAAATCATGACCGACGGAATATTACTGCAGGAAATGAAACTTGACCCCTGGCTTTCTAAATATTCAGTTTTGATGATTGATGAAGCCCACGAAAGAAGTTTAAATATTGACTTTGTATTAGGGCTTGTAAAAAGAGTTTTAAAAGAAAGAAAAGATTTCCACGTAATCGTAAGTTCGGCAACAATGAATACTCAGGTTTTCTCTGATTATTTTGGCGGAGCCCCAATAGTTTCGATTGATACAATTACCTACCCTGTAAGCGTAATTTATGATCCAATTCAAGGCGGTAGCAGTACAGCAAGTGATTCTGCCTGTGACGCCCTGCTTACAAAAATTGTAAATACCGTAGACCGAGTTTTAGACAATAATGAAGAAGGTGGAATATTAATCTTCCTGCCTGGAGAAAAAATAATCAAAGACTGTTTATGGAGATTAGATCACGCTCCTTTTGCAAAAAAATTATGGACTCTGCCTTTGTATGGAAGGCTGCCAAAAGAAGAACAGGAAAGAGTTTTCCAAAATTGCCCTGAAGGCCTAAAAAAAGTAATTATTTCAACAAATATAGCAGAAACCTCTGTAACTATTCACGATATTACAACGGTAATTGATTCTGGACTTGCAAAATTAAATTTCTATAATCCAAGAACTTTTACTTCAAGCTTGATTGAAACTAGTATTTCTAAAGCAAGTGGAAATCAAAGAAAAGGTAGAGCCGGTAGAACTCATGAAGGAACTTGTTACAGACTTTATTCAAGAAATGATTTTGAATCCAGGGAAATGTACACAAAAGAAGAAATCTACAGAACCGATTTAAGTGAAGTTGTACTTAGAATGTCGGAACTTGGAATTACAGATTTCTATGATTTTGATTTTATTGCCAGTCCTGGACAAGAAGGTATTATTGGCGCTGTTGATACTTTGAATATGCTGGGTGCCTTAAATCCAGACAACACCCTATCTGAAATTGGAAAGATAATGGTTAAATTTCCTCTGGAACCTAGAATCAGCAGGATAATTGTTGAATCAATCTTACGCTACCCAGAAGTAATAGACAAAGTTTTAATTGCGGCTTCCTTTTTAAGCACAAACTCCCCTTTTGTTTTACCAGCAAATGAGGAAATGGAAGCAAGAAAAGCCCACCACAGATATCAGGATATCTCTGGAGATTTTGGAACTTATCTTAATCTTTACAGGGCATTTAAGCAGACAGATAATCCAGAAAAATTCTGCAAAAAAAATTACCTGGATTTAAGAGTTATGGCCGAAATTGATAACATTAAAGATCAGCTGGGACAAATAGTTGGCGATAAACTGGGACTTCCAATCATAGAAAATTCAGGCTCTTCAAGTGATTATTTATCTTGTATTGCAGCGGGAATGATTCAATTTGTCTGCGTAAGAGTTGGTCACGAAAGGTACAGAAGTATAACCGCTGACCATATTTGTATTCACCCTGGAAGTGTTTTATTTAGACAGGATCCTGTTTTTATAGTTGCAGGAGAAATTGTAAGAACTTCAAGGATATTTGCAATGAGTGTATCCCCTCTTACAAGAGCCATGCTTGATAAAATTAACCCAGATTTGTATCAGCAGTTGATGCTAAGTAAAAAACTTAAAGAAAGTGATTATTCCGATAACTTTACAAGAAATTCCAGAAGACTTGATAAAAATGAAATCAGGATTTCTAAAAAAGACAGCAAACAACAGAAAAAACTTGCCCAGGAAGAAATTGAAAATACCCTTTCTATTGGAAATTTCCTCTTTAAAACCCAGAAGATTAAAGGCAAGAAAACTGCAATTTTACCTATGGAACAATTACTTATGGCATTAAGTGAAGAAAAGGATGAAAATAAACTTAAAGCCTGTGGTAATTTAAGGGGAAAAATTGAAACCAGAGACCACGGTCTCTTAATGGAAGGCGAAAAATTATCTTTAATTTTTGAAGTAGTAAAAAATCTTAATATAAGACCAATTTCAGAAAAATGCTGGAATCGTAAGATGAATGTAAATATCAATAATCCTATTGAAAAAGAAAGTCTTATAGATTCACTTAAACTTGTACTGAATGTGGCAATGGCTAAACAAAAGAACCGGGAATATGGATTTATCTGTTTATTTACAGATGGAAAGGGAAATTACTGGTTTAAAGTTAGCAGGGGCTTTACAACAGCATTAACCGAAAGTCATTCTTCCCTGGAAATACTTATTGACGAAAAAGTTGAGTTTTCTAAGGAAGAAAAGAAAATTATAAATCAGGCTTTGGGTCTGGTAAATAAATTCTATTCAGAAGAATAAAGACAAGAAAAGTCAATTTTCAATTCGATATTCAATATAGAAGAATTTGATTAAATTTATTTTGAAGTTTCCTCTTTAGAATCTGATTCTTCGGATTCTTCTATATTCAGCATGTTTCTGATTCGATTTTTAATTGACGAATTAGCCTTTTTATCTTTTTCAATAGCCCTCATCTGCTCTTCAACCGATGAAAAACGGCAATTTTTATACATATCAAGACCAATTCCAATTGTTGTAGTGTCTTTTGAAGCAAGGTAGAGGGAACAGATTTTTGCAAATTCAGGTTTTGAATTTTTGGCCAGTTCTTTTCCAATTGAGTAACGAAGATTTTTCTTTTTATCATCATCAAGGCAAGATTCTGCTAATTCAAGAATTTCTGCCTGACCCGCATTTCCGGCTTTTAATAAAACTTCGGCGGCCTTTTGCTTACTTGAATCTCCACTCTTTTTATTTGTAATTATGGCAACCAGATAATCATTTCCTTCTTTTGTATTTATTGCGGCAATTGCATCCATACTGGCATTTTTTATTACTTTTTCAGAATCTTTATCGGCTCGGAAAATTAAATATGGGACTGCTTCAGCAAAGGTATTTTCTTTACAAACATTAATTGCTTCCTGACGAACTCTCCAATGTTCATCACGGATAGCCTGTATAATTAAACTTTTGGCTTCTAAAACATTTGGATAATGAGATAAACCTTTTATTACATACTGGCGCAAATTAGGATCGGTTGCAGAATAGGCTCTTACAAGGACAGGAACGCCTTCTTCTTTTTCCATAAATCCCAGGGCTTCTGCGGCATACATCCTTACAAAAGAATTTTCATCCTCATCTTCAAGAATCTCAACTACCTTTGACCAGGTATTTAAAGCTTTCATTTTTCCCAGAGTTCTCATAAGAGTCTGGCGCTGGGCATCGCTTAAATCAGGTCTATCAAGATAATCAGCAATAAATTTGGCCTCTCTTTGACTTCCAATTTCTCCAAGAGTTGCTAAGGCGTCGTTAAAATAATCTTCATTTTCAACTTCAAGAATTGTAATAACGGCGGGAAGAGCTTCTTTTGTTTTTACGGTCTGAATATATTTAAAAGTTGCGGAAACTATATCTTTTTTTTCGTCGTAAGGGTCATTTATAAGATTAACAGCGTAATCTTCAAGACAGGGATCTTCAATTTTTGTAAAATATTTCAAAACCTTTTCTTTGATTGTAGCATTTGAAGTATTTTGAAATAAATCATAAATATCCTGGGTAAATCTTGGGTCATCGTTTTCGGTTAATTTGTCAAGAAGTTCTCCAATTTCTGAAGGTAAACCGTACATAATTATTTTACGGTTGTTTTCTTCATCGTCTTTGGATTCATCTTTTTCACGAGCTGCATCGGCCTTTTTTTGATCTATTGGCTTAGGTCTTTTTTTCTCTGGTACAGTTGCAATTCCCCCAAGGCTTTTGCCATCATCTTCCGATTCTTCATCTTCCGATTCTTCATCTTCACTTTCTTCTGATTCTTGGCTTTGGGCTATTGTTTCAACATCATCACTTTCATCAACTTCATTCTCCTCTGTATTAGAAGAACTTTCCTGTGAAATCTGACTATTTTCTGAATTTTCCTGGTCCGCAAGATTTAAATCAGAAGTTTTCTCTGCTTCTTCTGTTTCTTCTGAAAGATTTTCAACTTCTATATCTCCACTTTGTAAATCATAAAGGTTAATTTCTTTAGTTTCAGAAGAGTCTAAATCCTGACTTTCCTGAGAAAACAAAGATTCTCCTAAAAATAAAAAAGAAATACAAAAGATAAAAAGTTTAAAAAATCTCTTCATAAATTAATTTCCTTGACTGTATTTTTCCAGGAATTCTTTTCTATACTGCTCAAAACGATTTTCATTAATTGCCTGGCGGATTTCCTTAAGCATATTATTAAGGAAATATAAATTGTGATAACTTGCAAGAATTGAACTTAAAATTTCAGATTCTTTGAACAAGTGTCTTAAATAACTTCGGGAATAAGTACGACAAACTTTACAGTTACATTCAGGATCAACCGGGCCAAAATCATGAATCCATCTTTCCTGTTTAATTGAAAGTTGACCTCGTCTAGTAAAATATGAGCCATTTCTTGCATTTCTTGTAGGAAGTACACAATCAAACATATCAATTCCGGACTGAACTGCGTCTAAAATATATTCTGGAGTTCCAATTCCCATAACGTACTTTGGTTTATCTTCTGGTAAATGCTGGCAGGTAAAATTCATAAACTGAGTAAAAACTTCATGAGGCTCACCTACACTTAAACCTCCAATTGCAATTCCTGGCATATCAAGAGAAGATACAAATTCTGCACTTTGCTTTCTTAAATCTTCTGAAAAATGTCCCTGAACAATTGGAAATAAAATACCTTTATAGCCATTTTCTCTCTGGATTTCCCATTCTTTTTTTGCTCTTAAAAGCCAGTCAGAAGTAATCTTAAGGGCTTTTTCAGCATTTTTTCTAGGCTCATCATAACCTGTACAAACATCAAGCTGCATCTGAATATCTGAATTAAATTTTGTTTGGGTTTGAACTACGTTTTCCGGGGTAAACATATGGTAAGAACCATCGATATTTGACTGAAATCTTACGCCTTCCTCGGTGATTTTTCGTAATTTAGAAAGAGAAAATACCTGAAATCCACCGGAATCTGTTAAAAAGTTTTTATCCCATTTAGAAAAACCGTGAAGACCTCCGGCCTCTTTAATCAAATCTGGGCCTGGACGAAGGTACAAGTGATAAGTATTTGCAAGAATGATTTCAAAACCAATTTCATCTAAAAAATCATTTGTCATTGCTTTTACAGTTGCATTAGTTCCAACCGGCATAAAAACAGGAGTCTGAACATCCCCATGAGGCAGATGTAGAATTCCAGTACGTGATTTTCCATCACTAGATTTATGTTTTATATCAAAAATATTCATATAGACTCCTAAGTTCTAGAAAATTTCAATAAAATTGCACTGGCTATTGAGAAAAAGAAAACAGGGAAAAAGGCACCCATAAATGGAGAAATATATCCGTGTTTTGCTAAAATCATTGTAACCATCATTAATACATAAAATAATACAGTGGCACTTATACAGGATGCAAGGCTAATAATAAGTACATTTTTCTTTGTTTTTCCAGTAAGGCCAATGGATAAGAATACTACAAGGAAAACAATAAATGGGAAAGAGAATTTTTTATAATACTCTGAAAGTTGTTCCTGGTAAGGTAAGCCTGCTTTTTTTAAGTGATCAATATATACTTTTGCATCTTTTGCATTTACTGACTGAACATCAACAATACTCTTTCTAAAAATTTCATAAGATTCTGTAAGACGATTGGTAAAAGCGGTATCAAGAGGTGTAATCACAAGGCTATCATCTTTCATTACATATTGAGTTGGGGATTCAAGGTTCCAAAGGCCTTCTTCTTCATTCCATCTAGCAGCAGGAGCATAAATAATTGCTTCTAATTCTTTGTCTTCATTTCTAAATACAAAGTAGGCATTTTGAATTCTTTTTTGCGATTCGGTGTATTTCCTGACCTTGTAAATTACCTTTCCATTATCAGAAATTACAATTACCTCTGCATTATTTCCTGAAACTTTATTATGTAAAAGTTCTTCCTGCAAAAGGATTTTCTTTTCATAAGTCCAGACAACAAGATGATTTTCAAAATGATAAAGTCCAAAAGATAATACAATGGATAAAAGTAAAACTGGATAAGTAAATTTAAAAAGTGAAACGCCTGAGGCAAAGAGGGCTTCAAGTTCATTTGTTGCATACATATCTGAAAGTGTATAAGAAACAGAAAATAACATTGCAACAGGAACCGCATACCATATTGTTTTTGGAGCATAATAAAGCATAACAGTCAAAATATCTTTTACTGAACAGTTGTTCTGAAGATAATTGGCTATATGCATAAATAAATCAACAAGATTTAAAACCAGAGAAAAGAAGAACATTGCTCCCAAAAATAGAGGAAATATTTTTTTGTACAAATAAATAATCAGCTTCATTAATTACAACCTCTACTTTCTTAAAAGGAATATAAAAAAGACAAATCCTGCAAAGGCAACTACAAAATTTGCACCCCAAATACAAATGAAGGAATTTAATCCTAATTTTTGTACAAAAAGCTGACCTGTAATAGACATGGCCCAATAAAGTACACTCATTATAAGACCAACAAGAAGTCCCAGAGTCTGCCCATTGTGTTTTCCAAAAAGGAAAGCAAAAGAAAAAGCCAGGAAGGCAAAAAAGAAAGCACCAAAAGGAATTGAGAATTTTTTATGAAATTCCATTTTCCAAATATTTAATCTATTGGAAGCAGATTTTGAACCATCCAGTTCACTCTGCATTTTTGAAATTTCTTTTCCCAAATCCCAAACGGTCATTTCTCTTGGAGAAATTGATGAAGAACCTAAAACTGTAGAATCAAAAACATTTAACTGGGCTTTTTCTGCCATCAAAACATCATAATCTTCGTGTTTAGTGTCATTCATAGAAAGAACCAGGGCATCATTCATATTTAACTGCATCAAAACCCCTTCTACATCACTTCCAGTTAAAGTTGATTTACCGGCAACAATAATTTTATCTGTTTCTGAAGCGGTATCAAATAATACAATGTCCGAAACTTGAGGATCTTCTACCTGGCCCATAACGATTGTAGAGCCGTCAAGATTTTTTACACTATTTGATTCAAGTTCTACGGTTGGTTTTGCATTCATAATTTCACGAAGAAGACGATTATATTTCATTGTACCAAGAGGTAACAAATAGTCATTTACAAAAAAAGAAACAAAAGAAATAATAAGTCCAAGTAAAAGAACTGGCATCATTATTTTTAAAAAAGAAAATCCTGCTGCCCTGTAAATAAGAACCTCATTGTTACTCATCATTCCGCCAAGACACATCAAAAAGCCGACAAAAGTTGCATAAGGGGCCGACTGAGCAATAATCATAGGAAAACTATAGAACATAATTTTTACTACAGACGAAAAAGGTGCCGACTGGGCCAAGAGTCTTTCTACATCGAGGAGAATCTGATTTACAAAAAAAATCATAAAGAAAAAGAGGAAACTTACGGTAAAGTAAAGAAACAAATCTTTCATTAAATATCTGACCAGAAGATGATCTTTTAACTGATCTCTGTGAAGGTATTTAACAAAAAAATAATCGATTTTTCCTTCGATTTTCTCCAGAAGTCTAGTGATTTTCATCTAATTTGTTACACTCCGGTAGAACCAAATCCACCAGCCCCTCTTTCAGTCTCAGAAAGTTTATCAGAAACAATAAATTCAGCCTGAGTTACAGGAGCTACTACCATTTGAGCAATTCGGTCTCCATTATTTATAACAAAATCAGTATCAGAAAGGTTAACTAAAATTACTTTAATTTCACCACGGTAATCACTATCGATAGTTCCCGGAGTATTTAACACGGTAACTCCATTTTTTGCAGCAAGGCCTGAACGTGGTCTAACCTGAACTTCATAACCTTCTGGGATTTCAAAAAATAATCCGGTAGGAACCATAGCAAATTTTCCAGCTTTAATTGTCAGTGGCTGGGAAATTTTTGCGCACAAATCGGCACCAGCAGCTCCGGCAGTTTTATAAAGAGGAATTGTAGCGCCATCTTCTTTTATGCATTTGATTTTTATAATATTCATAACTTTATTATAAGAGAATTTTGGGGTTAATTAAAGATATCTTTTTTAAGAAGATTTAAGATTTTTATATACTTTCAAGTTTTTTTTTACTATATTAAAGGATATAAATTTAGGAAATATTATTTCGGAGGATATATAAAATGGCTAAGAAAAGAGTACCAATCACAATTCTCTGTGGTTATCTTGGAGCTGGTAAAACAACCTTGTTAAATAGAATTCTTACAAATCAGAAAGGCTATAGGGTTGCTGTAATTGTAAATGATATTGGTGAAGTAAACGTAGATGAACGTCTTATTTCACAGGAAGCAAAAATCACAGACTCAAGCAGTCTTGTACCTCTTACAAATGGATGTATTTGTTGTACTTTGAAGAGTGATTTGGTACAGCAGATTGAAAATCTTATAGATAGTGGAAAATTTGACTACATTTTGATTGAAGCCTCTGGCGTTTGTGAACCAATGCCAATTGCTCAGGCTGTAGAACAGATTGAAAGTGGTGTTATTGATAACGTTGTAAGCGTTGTTGATGCTAACCGCCTTGTTGATGAATTTGGTGCAGGTGACAACCTTGTAAAAACTTATGAAAAGAAAGACGTAGAAGAAAGTGAAGAAGACATTGAATCACTTCTTATCCAGCAGATTGAATTCTGTTCTACCCTTATCATCAATAAAAGAGACCTTGTAAGTGATGAAGAAATGAAAAAAGTTCGTGCTGTAATCAATAAGATTCAGCCAACCGTAAGAGTTTACGAAACAACTCGCTGTGAACTTCCAGTTGAAGATGTAATTGGAACTGACCGCTTTGATTTTGAAACAGTATATTCAAGTGCAGGTTGGGTAAAGGCTCTTGAAGAACATGAAGAAGAAGAGCACGACCATGATGAAGATGAACATGAAGAAGAACATCATCACCACCACGATGAAGATGATCACGATCACGACGAACATGATCACCATGACCATGACGAGCACGAAGGACATCACCATCACCACCACCATGAACACAAACACGAAGGTGAATCAGAAGATGAATATGGAATTGGCTCTTTTGTTTATTACCGCCGTCGTCCATTTAACCGCCAGAAACTTGATGAATATGCAAGCAAGTGGCCAAGAAATATCATCCGCTCAAAGGGTGTAATTTGGTTCAGCGATGAAAATGAAATGGCTTATGTACTTGAAACTTCTGGCCGTCAGATTCAGGCTGGATATTCTGGACAGTGGCTGGCTTCTTGTCCACCAGCAGAAATCAAGAAAGTTTTAGACGAAGAACCATCTATGAAAAAAGACTGGGATGAAACTGTTGGCGACAGAATGATTAAACTTGTTGTAATTGGTCAGCACTTAGACAGAAAGCAAATTGAAGCAGACTTAGATTCATGTCTTGATGATTACAAAGAATAATAGAGATTTCCGGGGTTAAGGCGGAAATTGAAGGGATGGGCTTCCCACTTGTGTGGGAAGCCCATTTTTTTGTTAGTAAATTATCGTGTTGTACAAATGTTAGTCGTTTTTACTTTTGAAGCATGGTCATCATTTTCAATTTCGTAAGTTCCGTCGTAATGTCCGGCCCAGTGATTAAAATTAAAGAGTCCTAACCAACACTGATCAGTTCCGTTTACATACATGTAAGACATTTCACCAGGTGTTTCTTCATCGGTATGACCTTCCAGGTAAACCAAACCAACAATATTGCCATCTTTATCCATCTCTCTGGAAATAACAATTATTGTATGACCTGAGTCTGTTTTTCCCCGGTATTTACAATCAGGATAGTTTCCTTCATTAAAACTACTATGTGTTAATACAAGAACAGTACCAGGAGTAACATATTCAGGATTTGTTAAATCTTCTCGATTACCGCTTGTTTTTCTTGCCGTTTTACCTTTCTTTGATTCAACAGTATCATAATAATCTTTAGAGCAGGTATGGTCTTTAGCTTTATAATTATTCTCACTATGGTAATGTTCATCAAAAGCCTCCGCCATGTCTGAATAATCATCCATACCAGCTTCGGCTGCACAAATATTATCAATAGCAGCGGTTGTATCCGCACAATCGTAATAAAGAGGGATACCCTTATCGATTTTATTTTTCTTTTGTCTATCCGTTGAAAAGTCCAGAAAATCTAACAATTTTTCTGCATACTTTATATTTTGAGCTTCACTTGTTCCTTCTTTATAAAATCCACTGGCATCCCTATAATTTACAGGGTCAGTTGGACAATAAGCGAACCAGTTTCCACCGTCTTTAATAGGATCCACAGAAGTAAATGTATTCAAAGCCGGAATATAAGAACGACTTCCCAATCGATAAATCTCAAACCCCAGCAAATTCAAGCTGAATCCACCCGAATAATAATTATACTCAGACTGACCTATTGAATTGCCCCAGCAATCATAAAAAACAGAAGACTTGCGCTTTCCATTTTCATCAAAAACAGAAACAATCTGATCAAGTTTGTTTGTATAAAAACAATCCATCGAAATTGAATTATTTCCACTTTTAATATTATCAATGGCAAAAGCTGCTTTTCCACCAAGATATAAAATCGACTTACTTAAAATATTTTCTTTACTCTGGGAATAAAAAAGCACCTCATCCTCAAGCTTATAGTCATCAGCCAAAGAATTTTCCGCATTTACAAGCTGTCTAAAATCATCACTAGTTGCAAACTCTGTCAAATCAACAGTACGCACCAAAGCTTCCTGACTTTCGCCATTCGAATCCCTGTAACCTTGTAAATCCCCTTCCTGACTTATCACCAGTGACTTTCCAAGTTCTCCGCAAAAATTCTCATATTCAGCACTATATTCCAGTAATGAAACATTGTTATCATTAACCGCAACCTTATACAAAAGCTCATTCGAAAGTCCATCATAAATGTACTTAAAATTAAATCCATTCACAGATAATTCTTCAACAGGCCTTCCTAGTGCATCATACTTAAATTCTACACACTCAGACTTCCATTTAAAAAAGCCATTTTCTTCTACTAACCTTCCCACAAAAACAGAAGTAAGTTTTCCTTCTTCTTTGTAAGACATCTTTACTCTTATTCTTTCAGAAGAAATTTCACATAAATTACAATCTTTATCCCAGTTAAGAACCAATCCGTTTTCCCGGCTCGACCCAGACTTAGCAATCAGCCGATTCATTTGATCATAGTAATAATTAATTCTGCCATATTGATTTTCAGCAAATTTAACACTTCCATTTTCCGTATAGTCATATTTTTCTACCCAAAAATTTTGTCTTAAATCCACTCTAACTTCATTATTCACAGACGCAGCTTGTATTATTGAATTTAAACCTTTCCATTCCTCATTAGATAATTGAATTCTTTCTCCAGAAACTTCCCGATTTTTAATATTCAATCCACACAACAAAGCCTCTTCATAATAAAAATCCCTCAAGGCATCAGAATATGGAACTTCACTTTTTACCAAATGTCCTTTGCTATCGTAAGTATACCTGGTCACCTGCCCTTCAGTATTACAGATTGCCCTAACCTTCCCCAAAGCATCATAAAGAACAAAATCTCCGTCAATCACCCTTCCATTTTTATCAAAAACCAGAGTCCATATTTTCTGGTCCTTTTCTGAATAGCCCTGTTGACATTTGATTCCATTAGAATAGATTCTTTCTATTTCACGATTTCTTTCATCATATCTAAAATTAATCTCAGCCCCAGAAATTCCTTCACGAACCTTTAAAATATTTCCCCGCTCATCATAAACATAAGAATAATCAAAAACTTCAGATTTTTTCCTTACACAGTTTCCTTTTACATCATACTCATAATCAAGAGGCAAATCATAATTTGTACTTTGACATTTTATCATTTGACCAAGATCATCATAGGTGTAGTTAAACTCAACTGCCCCGGAAGCTAAACTCGTAATCTTTTGATTAAAATCATAAGTGATTTTAATTTCCTCTCCATTTGAATAACCAACCGTCTCTTCATTAGAAATTGAATCAAAGTCTATACTTTTAGTCAGCCCCGAAAAATACTTCTTAAACTTTAAATTTCCATTTTTGTCATAAGAATTTTCTTCCAAATCCCCAAAAGGATTCCTTAAACTTTCAATTTTATCCTTACTTCCAATCTTGTATTCATAAAGCTTTTTACCATTTTCCAGAATTCCAAAAGTCCTATTATTTTCATCAAAGACATAAGATTTTAATCCCGTGTCATTTTTTTCCAAAGAAGACAACAAATTTCTCGAATCGTAGGAATACTTCGATTCATTTCCAAACTCGTCCACAACTTTTTCAATCAAACCGGCTTTTCCATATTCAGCTCTATAAAGAATTCTATCATCCTTCGATTTCATAATACATTCTTCAGCCGCATTAAATACCTGTCTAATCACCTCGCCCCCAGAAGATTTAATCAAAGAGACCTTACCTCCAGGCGTGTACTCAAAGTCATAAACTTGTCCCGACTCATCACATCTTTCAATCTGATTTCCAAGAACATCATAACTATATTCACGTCTACCAGCCCGATTCTCAGTCCACAAGAGTCTTCCCCAGACATCATAATGATTTTCACTCACATACTTATTATTTTCAGTAACTTTTGTATTTAAGTTCTTATCATCATAATTATTTGTCTTAAGATAAAACAACTTTCCGCCTGAATCATATTTTTTTTCACTTAAAACTCTGTTTTTAGAATCCAGCTCATAAATCACTTTCCAACCGGGTCCTTTTTCTTCTATAAGACTCCCCTTCCAATCATAAGAATAAGAATAATTATTCTTCTCAAAATCGAGAAAACTAATCAAATTCATATTTTTATCATAAGTCCATTTACAGCTATTAGACTCGGAATCTCTTAAAAGTTTTTCACAAGAACCATCCGAAAAATAATCAAATTTAGTTAGATTTTCATTAGAATCCAAAAGCTCATTCACTCTTCCAGCTTTACTATAAACATAATTAACTGTGTAACCATCAGGATTAGATCGACTCATAAGCCTTTCATTATTGTCATATTTATAAACATAAGGTGTAGTCATATCCCTGACATATTCTTTTACAGTAATCCCAGAACTATCGATATAATAAGTCACTCTTTTTTCTGTAATCTCACCTCCACTCAAAGAATTCCCTTTACCATCATTCTCCTTCTCAGCATGGACAATACTTTTCTTTACCCCAAGAAGCAGGCCCCTGGAATCATAATCATATTCACTTCGAATTCCCTGTCGCCCCGTAAAATACTCTTCCTCTCCCAGATTATTCCAAACTACTTTCGATTTCATCTGATTCAAAGAATTATATTCATACTGACCATAAAGACTTCCGTTCAGATACAATTCGATCACATTGCCTTTATTATCCCGGACATAAGATTTACTATAAGTAATATTATTTACAAGATCACTTTCTACAACTTTCATTACATTCTGGTAATCATCATAATAAGTTTCGATTTTCATTCTAGAACCGGTCTCACATTTATAATTATCCTTATAAACATAATTAAAAACGTTTCCCTCATAATCACAAAAGGATTCTATCTGTCCCTTTGAATTATACTTAATTCTTTGAGTCCTAACCTTTCCCTTACAATCTGTCCAGACAATCTTATTAACCTTCCAAAAGAAATCATCATAATAATAAGAATACTTATTACCTGCTTCTTCCAGACCCGTCAAAAGACCTTTTTCATTGTAACTACAAGAAGTTATAAGTTTTCCATTAAAATAACTTCCAAGAAGATTATTCTTAGAATCATACTTATATTCCCTGCTAAAACCATCAGCATCAGTGTGCTTAGTAATAAATCCCCCGGAATTATAAGAATAAGTCTCCTGTCCACCGTTAGAGTAACGTATTGAAGTAACTCTTCCCTTCGAATCATAAAAATACTCTTTCCAATCTTTTCCAATTTGAAGTTTTTTCACTCTACCATCTGGGTAATTAGAGAAAATATGTTCACGTCCCAGAGAATCTTTCTTGTAAACAGTGTTACCCGCAGAATTAAACCTATAAATCTCACTTGAGCCAGAAACTGTTTTATGAGTCATGCTATTGCTTGAATAAGTAAAAGTTTCAACATTTCCATTTTCATCAGTAACTTTACAAACTTTTTTACCCTGCCAAGGCCCTAACGCATATTCAATTTTGACACAAGAAGCATCCGATTTTGAGATTTTTACAAGATCACCTCCGCCATCATAAGAATAACTTTGATAAAGTTTTTTATTATAATAAATCCCTGTTAATTTATAATTCTCATATGAATAAGTTATTTTCTCACCTAGATTATTTTCTATAGCGGTAATCAAACCTGAAGCAGATCTAGAAATAGTGATTTCCTCAGAACCAGGTAAATCAATTTTTTCTATACGCCCAGAATTCCCACAAGTATAAATAATCTCATTTCCAAACCTGTCACATTCCCTTTCCAAAATTCCATACTCTGAATAAAAACGTTTACTTCCATCTTCAAATTCAACTCGATAGGAAAGTTTCAATTTATTCAATATTTTCTCAATAAAGTTGGCATTTTCATCTGATTGAACTTTACAAGGATAAATTTTAAAAGTTGTATAATCATCATAAGGTTGATAATAATCCCCCATAAATTTAAATAAATGCTGGTTACCATCATCATCCAGATAAATAATATCCCCACTTTTACCTACCCTGCTATCAAGAGTATCAAAGATTCCGTAAGAAACCTTTTCATTAAAAGAATCTATAACCCCGGAATTAGAATCCTTCTCTTCAAATTCTTCTATATATTTTTTTTCAAGCTTAATAATGGCATGATAATTATCAAACCACTCATCAACTACAGGATCTTTCTGACCTTTGTATTTATTCCTAAATTCAATCAGGTCTTGTAAATCCTCTTCATGCATTTTCAGACTCTTTTTAAAATCACTAATCAAAGACTTATTGGAACTTTCTCTACATCTAATAATTCTAGAATCCAAGGAAGAAGACCAGTTTCTACCAAAAGATTCATTTTTTCCATTATTTTTGAGACTACGCTTTATGGTAAAAGGAAATATCTGACTGTAAGATTCATAATCAATGTAATCTGCCATAAATTTTCCGCTGGAAATTTGAACAGGATCCCCGGCCTGATTATAAGCTTCGTAAAGATTTTTATAGGCCTCTCTACATTCAGCTTCTTTTTTATTCATTTCCTGCTTTTTTACATACATTTCACTTGCAGCTTTATTTCTCTTACGGATAATTTCTTTTTTTTCCTCTAAAGTGGCTCCTTCAGGAATCTCTTTTAACTTTTCAAACTTATCCCTTGCTTTAACATATTCTTTTACAGCCGCTGATAATTCACTCTCCGCCGCCTCAGCATTTCCCTTTAATTCATCAATTCTTTCCCGCCGAGATAATTCAGCCGCCAAAAGAGCCTTTGCATCACTTTTTGAAGGATCATCTCCACAAGCTTCAATTCCAGCCTTAATTGCTTCAGAACTGACATTCCCCAGATTTTGACCTGTCTGAGCAGCGGAAACAGCCCCATCCCCAGTAATTATTACACTCCCTGGTTGATTTTGATTAGCAGCCCCAGAATCTTCTCCAGACTCAGCAGATTCCCCTTGGCCGGCCCCGGAAGCTTCTCCATTTCCACTATTTCCTTCACTTGCCCCAGAAGAATTCCCAGTCTGGCCAGTATTTCCTCCAGCACTTTCACCAGAAGAAGTTACCCCCGATGCCGAAGAACTTGCACCACCTCCAGTAGCCCCTCCAGCAGAATTATTCTGAGCCATAAGATTTGTTATCAAAAGAAAAGAAAACAATCCTATGTAAAATATTTTTTTTATTTTTCCTTGCATTTAATCCCCCCTAAAATTGCGTATAAAAAAGCTTGTCCAATAAACTTTCGCCAGTATTTTTTAAGGGGACGTAACCTTTACAATCTTTTACAAAATCAATCTGATAATAGGTTGAATCACTAATGTAAGCCTCTGGATGACTTGTAGCAAGTAAACCATTAGCAGACAAAGTAGAAAAATAAACTCCGGCCCCACCTTTTTCCCTGTCAGAAGCCCAGGACTCCAAAAAGATTTTTTTATCTAATTCAATAAATTTTTCATACAGGACTTTTAATTCATTTTTTTCACTTTGGCTCAGATTTCCACTTTTTGTAAAATAATCATTTAGATTTTCAATCATGGAAGAAACATCAAGATATACATCATAGTTTTCCTTGCCATAAGTATATTTTTCTGTCGTGCAGGGTTTTCCACTGTAAAGAATATCAAAGACTTCCTGCTGTATTTCCAGATTAGAGATTTTATTTGCTACAAAAGCAGAAAATTCATTAAAAGTTTCCGTATAGTCCGAAACATAAGACTGATCTGAAACAATTATTGAAGCCCGGTTTGTATAGGCATACTTTTCTTTAAATTGTTCCACTGTCGATTGGGCCAAAGATTCTCTACTATAAATCCCCTGGTCTTCAAAATAATCAAAGAGATATTTATAATCCCAGCCAGAAAAAGCAATAAGTCCCTCAGAGCCCGCAAGATATTGGGCAGAATCCCTCAACTGGTAAAGAATTTCAATTTCTCCGCCATAACAAGTATCAAAGCCCAGAAAATCTAATTTTCTTTGCCCCAGTGCTGTCTTTAAAGCATCCGAAAACTGATATAAAGTCATAATACAATCGGAAGACGCATCACTACAAAAACCTTTAAAAAGGCCCTGATCAAATTCTTCACTTTGATTTTGACTTCTCCAGCCGGTTCCATGACCCCATACAATTAATGCATAGTTTTCCGCCGGATACCTGGACATTATGTATTCCAAAGCCCCAGATAAAACATAAGTCGACGACATATCTAATTCACTGTTTTGACCCGCAATTAAACCGATATTTTCGCAGCTTATCTCTGTGGATTTTATAACTTTAGATCCCGCCGCATTCCCCGTAGAAATCTTATACATTCTGCTTCCAGTCCAATTATCATTAGAAGAATCGTAATTTGGATTTCTATCAATCAGAGCAAAGAGGGAGACCTTATTGCTGTTAATTTTAGATGATTCTAATTCACACAAATCTTCAATCGCAGCAGCTTCAAGATTATTATCTGCCGCCATGTAAATTAAAATTGACCATAATCTTTCATCACCACTTTCCTGAAAATCTCCATCAATATCACTATATTCAGGTTCCTTTATAGAAAGTGATTTTCCCTTTACTTCCATTTCACAGGACATAACAATCCCTGCCGCCAATACAAGCAGCATTAGAAAGATTTTCTTTATATATTTCATTTTCTCTCCGTCTTTTGACTTTTAGCTGAAGGCTTTTACACCCATTGGATCAGACCATTCACTGCCATCTTCATAAATAATTTTGCTCACATACAAATAATCAATTTGATATGCTTCTTCTGGAATTTCATAAAGATAATCATCCAAAGGAAGACAGGACTTTAAAACCTGGCCCTGACCAAGCCTAGCATCCACTGTCATAACAATATTATTTCTACCAATCGATGGAATATTTCCGTCCTGGTCGTAAATAAAAAATACAAAAGTAAATGAACTTATCGCCTTATCTCCCTTATTCACAAAAGTTATATCAAAGCCAGCAATTTCATAATCAGAGCTTGCTTCCATCAACATTTCCCCTTCAATCAGATAGGGTATTTGGCTGTCTGCAAATAAAGAACAAGAGGATAAAGTAAAAATAAATAGAAGTAACAATGATTTAATTTTCTTTCCCATAAATCAATCTCCTCTAAAAAGCCTATTCGATTTCTTCTGACATAAGTTTAAAGACTTCATCAGCGGCCTTTTTATAATCACTGGATTTTTCAAATTTGATAGTTTCCAGTAAATAATAAGCTTTACCAAAATTATCTGCCTGGACATAAGATTTAATCGAATCTAAAACTGCCTCCGCCGATTTTATCTGCCAGCAAAATAATTCTTTGTCAGGGAGAATTGGAACCACTTGTTCTTCTAAGAGCGCATAATTATTTTTCTGTCCGCTAATGATAAATTCTTTTCCCTTAAAATCGGGCACATAAAATAAACCCTCTTCATTAGTGATATAAGTTTTTTTACCGCCGCCTCTTTTACGAATAAAGGTGGTAAAACCTGCAATCGGCTGATTTTTTTCATCAATAATCAAGACCGAAAAATCATTAACCGAATTAACATTTTTTGGCTTTGAAGCACAAGAAACAAAAATTGATGATAATAAAATTAAAATTAATAAAGTTTTTTCTCTTCCCATAAGACTTTTCCCTCCGGATTTTTGTAATAAATAATCACACTGCCATCAGCATGTGTAATTTCCCCTAAAATTTTACCTTTATAATTCATTGATTGATTTTTGATTTCTGACTTCTGGCTATTTTGAGTTTTTCCCTGCCTAAAACTTTTATTTTTGTACAAAATTAAACTTGGTCTTATAGCCAGGGGCTGTAAATTAATACCAGAAGAATATTTTTCGTCAAAATCAAAAATTAATTTTCCAAAAAAAGAATTCTCAGAACTTCCTTCCGCAGCAGATTCCAAATCCAGCTCAGAGATTTTTATATTCCATTTTTCTGCTATTTCATTAATTGCCATAAGAAAATTAGTCTTATCGATTTCTTTATAGTCTTTACATTCAAAAGAAAGACAATAAGGTTTCATTTTTTCAGACAAAAGTCCCACATTATAAGAATTCAAAGTATTTCTGATTAAAGTTTGAATCTCCTCTACATCTTTTATTGAAGCTTTACTTTCAATAATATTTTTTTCCAATTCAAGCTCCTTTGTCTCAATAAAATCTTCAATTCCCAGTGAAAAACTTGGCTTTCCATTCTTATACTCAACAGAATCAAAATCCCTTACATCATTTTTAAAATCCACACTAACCAAAGACTGAGGATGAACTCCATAAGCCCTGACAAAAGCATATTCCTTAAAAGAATCAGAGTTCCAGCTTAAAGCTTCCATTTTTGCTCCAGCCTTAATCATCTCATTAAAGAAATTATTTACCGATTTTCTTCTTTCCCTAAGATTTTCAATTGTCTCCAGAGATTCGGCATTTCCTAAAAGCCCCGCTTCTTTAGATATTTCATTTTTCTTTTCTTTATAATTCGCCAGTAGATTTCCAGACAAAAAATAAATCAAAGTCACAAGAAATAACAAAAAGACCAGACTAATCTTAAAAATCTTTTTCTTATCCAAATCAAGAGATAAAAATCTTTTTTCTTTAGAACCTTCAAAAGTCATAAGTTTCAACTTTAAAAAACCATTTCCAAGATACTCAGATAATTTCAACTTATTCATAACCAGAACATCAGAATCCACTTTCCTACCGTCAAACTTAAATCTTGAATTAAAATAACAGTCATTGGTAAAACAGGGATGTCTTTTTTCCAACTCCGAATAAATATACTTATTTACCTTTCCCCTCAAAATCACACTAAAAGGAAGCTGTATCCTGTATTTTTCAAAATCTTTTTTTAAGACCTGATTTTTTCTAGTCTCTACCATTTATTCACTCCTGCAGTAAACTTCGCCCTGGCACAAGGAAGATATCCACCGTCCATACATCAATTTGCCTGTCGATTTTTCGTAAGAAACCTTCATAAAATCCTCTGCCTCGGTCCAGGCTATGTAATCCAGATTAAACATTTCCCGACAAGTAACTTGCCATTCATTTAAGGATTCAAAGCCTTTCTTTTGACAGGTATTTTTAAAACTTTCTACAATAAATTTTTGAGTCAAAGTCTTTTTTTTAATTTCCTCACAATTGTCACTCAACTTTCCAAGCATCGTGAAAGTATTTAAGTTTGAAGCAAAAAGAAGTCCAAGAATTCCAATTATCAAAAGCAATTTATAAAGGCTCATAAATACCATCTGCTCCCGCTATAGCCTTTTGATTTGACTCTTCTATATTATTTTCCAAATAGGAATATTCCCTCTGCCATCTTTTTATCTGACTGATTTTTGTCAATTTATAAGAAAGCAGGGCCGAAAGAATCAGCATAAAGAAAAACAAAAGCGGTCCACCAAAATTATTTCCATGAAACGATGTCTTCATTGTTACCATCTCCTCCTTCTAATCCATCTGCCGCATAAGAAATTAATACAAAGGGTAAATTTTCAGGAACTTCTGATGGCAGGGATGAAGTTTCAGAACTGAGGTATTTATAATCGCCTCCCCAGGGATCTTTACTGATTTCACTTTCAATATATGGTCCCTTCCAATTTTCCGGTACTGGATGGAAAATCGGTTTTTCCCATAAAGCTGATAAGCCTTGCTCTGTAGTCGGGAATCGTCCACAATCCAGGAAGTAAGTTTGCAGGCCGGCGTAGTATTGTGAAATTTGATTTTTTGCCGAAATTCTTCTGGCATGGGCAATTGCTTTACTGGCCGAAAAAGAGGTTCCCGCTGCCAGAACTGCAGAAATTGCCAGAACCGAAAGGGTTTCAACAAAAGTGTAGCCTTCCGCCCTATTATTAGTTTTTTTACTTTTTTCATAAAACTCCTTTACACTTTTCATAAGTTATTTTCCTCCTACCTATATTTATTCTCTCTCTCCGGTTACCTGTTAAATCGTAAGATTAATATCACTTATGACAGGAAAGAGCAGAGTCAGCACAAGCGTCATCAAAAAGAGCCCCGTAGCTGTAATAAAAAGTGGTTCAACTAAGGAAAGATAGATTTTTCGATTTTTTTCATTTTTTACCTCCATCCATTTACATATTTTTTCAAAGACATTAATTTGATTTCCGGTTTTCTCGGCAAAGTAAAAGGCATCTCCAAGAGCCTTTACCTGCTTAAAATCAAAGGCAGAAGTTAAATTAATTCCTTCTTCCAATTTTTTTTCCGCCTTTTCAAACAAATGTCCAATTTTGGAATCACTGCCAACAATAAGGCGGCCGTAGATAAAAGCCTGACTCAGGGGATTTCCCGCCTTCACCAAAAAATCCACCGTCTTAAAGGCCTCTAAAATTTTATTTTCCCCAAGTTTCTTTTTCAAAAAGCCTAATATGATTAAAAAAATTAGGAAAAAGAATAAGGCTGCTCTTATAAGTTTTGCTTTCACCTGGGAATATTCAAATAGACTACCGGCAAAATTTTTTTTGCAAAAAAAGATTAAAAATGCAAAAATAAAAATTGTCAGCATAAAAATAAATGCCGGATAAACAGAAGAGCCAATAATTTTCTGCAGATTTTCTTCTTTTCTTTTACAGCGTTGCTGCAAATAAATTATTGAACTTTCCAAATCTCCTGTTTTCTCGGCAAAGCTAATAAAAGAAAGATAAACAGAATCAAAATTCACATAGGGACATTTAAAAAGGGCATTAGAAAAATAAGCTCCACACTTCATTTCTTTCAAAAGAAAGACAGCGGATTTTCTCAAAAAAGAAAATTTACTTTTCACAAGAATCTCAAGACATTTTTCCAAAGGAACTTTTTCTGCTACATACAATTCAAAAACAGAATCTGTAAAGACTTTTATTTTTTTCAAATTCGTCATGCTTTTTTCTCTCCAATCACTTTCTTTTTAGACTTAATCAAAGGTAAAAGTTTTTTCCTTTTACTTTCATCAAGCTGGCCAGCAAAACTTAAATTTTCCTCGTCTTTCATCTTCATTTTTTCCGAAAGTATCTGCAGACTCTTTCTAAGAACTTCTTTTCCATTCACAAAATGCTCAAAACACTCATCCAATTTACTTTGACCCATAGACTCATCAATTTTTCTGTCCAAATCCTTCTGCGGAAGACTTAAATCGGCAATAAGGCTTACCTCATTTCCCAAGTAAGACAATTCCTGTATTAGCACACCCCTTAAAATCGAAGCCAGTAATTTACGATTCACCCCAAGGTTTTCCAATCTCAAAAAAGCTTCAGCCGCACTTGCAGTATGTAAAGTCGCCAGAACTAAATGCCCCGTAAGACTCGCCCTCAAAGCAACCGCCGCCGTAACTTCATCTCTGATTTCCCCAATCATCAGAACATCCGGATCCTGTCTAAAAATATGATTCAGAAGATTCTCAAAAGAATTATTTTTTACATCATTTACTTTTACTTGAGTTATACCTTCCAGAATATATTCAGGCGGATCTTCCAGACTGATAATTTTGAGCTGCCCTGATTTTCTTTCCTGTAATTCCTTTAACATGGAAGCAATACTTGTTGATTTTCCCGCCCCCGTAGGCCCACAGACTAAAATCAATCCATTTTTTTCTTCCAGCAAATCTTCAATCAAAGAAAGCTGTAAATCATTAAAACCCAATCTATCTAATTTCAAAGGAAGTCTTTCTTTATCTAAAATTCTTAAAACCACTGACTCATGGCCTTCTTCATAATTTTTTCCAATAATTGGAAGAGTAGAAGTTCTTATAAAAACTGAATTACCATTGTCCTCAGTGAATACAAAATGGCCGTCCTGACTTCTACAAGATTCAAGAACATTCATTCCACTCAAAACTTTAATCCTTAAAAGAACCTGATAAAATCTTTCGTCCGATAAAGTCATTTCCTCTTCAAGTTTTCCATTAACCCTGAACTTTATCTGACCCTTTTCCATATGAATATCAGAAGCACCTTTTTTAATTGCTTCAAAAATCAAAGAATCAAGTAAAATTACCGCCGCGGCATCAAGTTCCCCTTCCTTTTTATCTTCACTCGCCCCAATTTCCTCACCCTTTGAAAAATCTCCCCCGGCGTTCTCCTTTTCAAACATTTGACTCACACAGTTTTTAATTTCCTGTCTTTTTCCTTCAAAGTATTTTAATTTTGCTTCCCCACAAAAATATGGAGGACAGTCTTTAGATTTTTTTATATTTTCCAGATAAGAATTAAAGGCCCGCTGCAGACTCTTTTTTAATTCTTCATTTTTTAAATCTTCCATCATAAAACTTATTTCCGAGCCCTTTTGATTTAAGACTGCAACCCCATTAAAAAGACAGTAGGCTGGATTAAGCTGAAAATTATATTTGTTCATTTTCTCCCCCATTTTTAACTTCTTTTTTGCTATTGATGATTTCTTTAATTTCATTGATTTTAAGAAGAATCTCCTGGTCCTTTTCCTTTTTAATATTTTCTAAAATCATCAAATCTTCTGGATTTTCAATTCGCGGAACTAGATAAATAACCATTTGATTTTTTTCAGAGTTTTTATCTACCTTTTTGAAGAGATTTCCAATCAAAGGCAGCTTAGAAAAAAATGGAATTCTCTTTACATCTGTATTTTTTGATTCTTCCATTAATCCGCTGATTACAATGGGAATGCCACTTTTACCGCTTATCTGAGTAGTAATAGATTTTTCACTGGTAGCAGGAGGATTTCCGGTTGAAGAAGATGTATCTGTTCCCTGTCTTGAAAGACTTGTATTTACAGAGGTTGTAATAAGACCATCTCCGCTAACCCAGCCGGTAATATCAATTTTAATTCCGGAAATAATTTCTTTTGTAACCCCCGAATAAATTGGTTTTCCACTTTCCGGATCCAAATTATTATCTCTGTAGCGGTAGGTATTAGTGCTCTGGAAATTAATAGTTTTTCCAGAAACTCCCCTGAGATTTGTATCAACAAAGATTTTTGACTGATTTTCCTCCAGGGAATTCTGCAGATTCAGGGCAAAATTCAGACCAAAGGCCGTAACAACATTTAGATTTAAGTTCATTACATCGCCCAATTGACCGCAAATTTCATTTCTATCTCCAAAGGATAAAAGACTGGCAGACAATTTACTTCCATAAGACTTTTGTTGGCTTTGACTCTTTTGTAAAATCAACAAATCATAGGAGAGACGGATTTCAGGCCTGTCACAAACTTCAATCTGCTCCAAAAGATTTTTATATTCATCATCCGTTCCCTTAAAATATAGGCGGGATGAATCATCAGCTAAAAAGAGATTTGAACGTTCTACAAAGGGCGGAAGATGCTCCAAAAAATCAGCCGGCTTAATATACTTAAGACTAACTACATGAGTAGATTTCTTAATATCAAGCTGAGCCAATAATTCCTGTATTTTTACTTTTTCGCTTTCAGAAACTTTTGCATAAAAATACGACGAATCACCGGTGGAAATCATATTAATTTTTCCCAGAGTCTGATTAAGCAATTCAATAAAATTTTGACCCTTATTATATTTCAAGTCAAAACGCACCCACATCTTTCCCTGCTCAATAAAAGACTGGTAAGAATCTTTACACTGAAAAATAAAATAAGTCCCATCATAATATTCATAATCAAAACCATTTACTTTACAGATCTTTTCCAAAGTCCCATCAAAATCCCCAGACTTAAATAAAATCCTCGGAACCAGAAAATCTCCATTATTCACAAAAATATAATTTCGATTCTCCCCCTTTTCATTCAGAACTTTCCCAAATAATTCATCTATTAAATCCTTAAATAAGACATCGCTTACATCAACATTTATTAGACCTTCATCAAGAAAAACCCTCAGAAAAGCAGAACTTCTTACCTTATGATTCTCATACTTCTGCCTCAAAGTATAAGCGCCCAAATCCCCAATAATTTCATATTGACCAAAGCAATCTGAAATTACCCTTATCAATTCCTCTTCCTTTAAATCTTTTACATGAATTCCAAATTTCCCACTTGGCAGACAATCAAAATTTATAGACTTTCCTAAACCTATCGAAACTTCTTCTACAATCCTCCCCGGCTCCAAATCCATGGCATCAAGAGAATAAAGTCCATCCCTATTTTCAAAACGAATCCTGCTAACAGTCCATAATTCAGCTTCTTTTTTCACATATAATCTGCAGGAATCCAAAAAAGCATCAAAAGCTAATTCAAAATCCGAACCAGAAAATTTAAAATCACCTGAACCAGAAACTGTATCATCAGCAACGATTGAAAATCCCAAATCCAAAGATAAACTAAAAAGAATATCCGTGATTTGGCAGTCAGAAAAATTCCATGTGTAATTTGCCTTAGCAAAAAATGGAAAAACATAAAAAATAAAAGAAAGAAATAATAAGCAAACTTTTTTCATAACAATCTCCACTTGTATAATTGACTTGAAAGAATTTTTTCATCAAATTTTTGCAAAGATTTTTATAAAAAAAAGAAAAACTTTTATATCAAATTGAATTTTATTTGCCCTTTAATTTAAGCTTTATTATATTTAAATAAGAAATTCTAAATTTGGACTTAATTTTTAAATTGGAGAAATTTATATGAGTGATGACAATAAAGTAAAAATCAGAAGTACAACTATTTTATGTGTTCGTAAAGACGGAAAAACTGCAATGGCAGGAGACGGACAGTGTACTTTAGGAGATACAGTTTGTAAGGGAAATTCTAAAAAAGTTAGAAGAATATATGATGGAAAAATCTTAACAGGATTTGCAGGAAGTGTTGCAGATGCTTTTACCCTTTTAGACAGATTTGAATCAAAAGTAAAAGAATATAATGGTGATATCATGCGATCTGCTGTAGAACTTGCCAAGGCCTGGAGAACAGACCGAAGTCTTCAGAAATTAGAAGCAATGCTTTTAGTTGCCGATAAAGAAAAAATGCTTTTGATTAGTGGAGATGGAAATGTAATTGAGCCAGAAAATGATGCAATCGCAATTGGTTCTGGTGGAAATTATGCTTATTCGGCAGCCCTTGCATATCTTGATGCTTCTGATTTAAGCGCAAAGGAAATTGCAGAACGTTCTCTAAAAAGTGCCGGCAGCATCTGTATTTACACAAATCAAAATCTTACAATAGAAGAAATATAATTTTGGGAAAAGACTATGGAAAATAAAGAAAATTCAGCATTAACACCAAAAGAAATTGTAGAAAAACTTGACCAGTATATTATTGGTCAGGAAAAGGCTAAAAAAGCTGTTGCAATTGCTTTAAGAAACCGTTACAGAAGATTAAAACTTTCAGAAGATATTCGTGATGAAGTTGCTCCAAAAAACATTCTTATGATTGGTCCAACCGGAGTTGGTAAAACTGAAATCGCCAGACGTCTTGCTAAACTTTGCGGAGCCCCATTCTTAAAAGTTGAGGCAACAAAATACACAGAAGTTGGTTATGTAGGCCGTGACGTAGAAAGCATGATTCGTGATTTGATGAGTGTTGGCTATAACGACGTAAAAGCCGAAATGCAGGAAGAACTTCGCGAAAAATCAAAATCAATTGTTGAAGAAAAATTACTTGATTTACTTTTACCAGGTTCAGGCAAAAAAGAAAGTAAAAAAAATAGCCCTAGCCCTGCAGGTTTTATCACTCAGATAAATCCAAATGAAGTAACAATTGATTTAAACAAGGCCGCAAATCTTGATTCAATCAACGAAAATCTTGCAAATCAACAGAAAATGGACGAAGAAAAGGCCCAGGAAGACAGCAATAATCACACCCGCGAACGTTTTAGAGAAATGCTGCGTGAAGGTAAACTCGAAGACCGCGAAGTTGAAATGCTTGTCCATAAATCTATGCCTACTCCAAACATGGAAATAATTGCCGGCGGAAGTATGGATGATTTACAAAACGGTATGCAGGGAATCATGGATATGATTCAAAACGGTGGCCGTTCAAAAAAACGTTCAGTTACAATCCGCGAAGCAAGAAAAATCCTTACCGAAGAAACTCTGGATAATATGATAGACCACGATAAAGTTGCAGATCTTGCAAAAGAAAGAGTTGAACAGAGCGGAATTATCTTTATTGATGAAATTGATAAAATTGCCGTTCATGGAGAAAGTCGGGGTCAGGACGTAAGCCGCGAAGGAGTTCAGAGAGATATTCTTCCAATTGTAGAAGGAAGTAATGTAAATACAAAATTTGGTGTTGTAGATACAACTCACATTCTTTTTATTGCCGCCGGTGCTTTTAGTGTCGCAGCCCCAAGTGATTTAATTCCAGAACTTCAGGGACGTTTCCCACTTAGAGTTGAATTAGATTCACTTCATAAAGAAGATTTTAAGCGTATTTTACAGGAACCAAAAAACAGCCTTATTATGCAATACACTGCTTTACTTGAAACAGAAGGCCTTAAAATTGAAATTACCGAAGATGCCATAGATAAAATGTCTTCAATTGCAGAAGAAGTTAATTCCAATTCCGAAAATATTGGAGCTCGAAGACTTCATACAATCATGGAAAAGGTTTTAAATGAAATCAGCTTTACTGCAAATGAACATGCCGGCGAAACAATTTCAATTGATGCCAAGTATGTAGAAGAAAAATTAAGCGATATTACTCAAAGTCAGGATTTAAGCAGATATATTCTCTAAAAATGCTTCCTTAAAATCAAATACCGCAGGTTGTTTCAACAACCGAGGATATTTGATTAACAATATAAGAGTTTCGCAAGAAACTCTAAGTTAAATTGAATGGCGATATTTCAGCCATTCAATTTAAACCTTTGCTTTTCTTTGAAATCGCCTGATAGGCCTCTTGAATGTCTTTTTGTTTTTCTATAAAATGAATTTGTTTTTACGGAATTACCGGAATTCAGGAGGTGACATTAGTATGGCAACAATCACAGTTGAAGATTCAGAAAACCTTGAAAAAGCAATCAAAAAATTCAAGAGAATGGTTGAAAAAGAAGGTATCATTCGTGAATACAAGAAACGTGAATACTTTGTTAAGCCTTCTGCTGAACTTCATCAGAAGAAAACAACACTTGCACGTAAACTTTTGAACAAAAGACGTAAGAGTGAAAAGAAAGACTACTAGTTTTTAGTCTATACACGAAAAAGGCTGCTTATTAAAGCAGCCTTTTGTATTTAACAATTAATTAAAAAAATCAAATCTTTTAAAAATTTATCCTCATATAAACTTACCTTAAAATTATCTTTTTTTAAGATAAACCATCAAAAGCATAATATCACTATTTCGAATACCACTGATACGGTTTGCCTGGCCCAAAGTAATTGGACGTACCTTTTCCAGTTTTAAGCGGCTTTCTGCCGAAAGTGAAGGTATAGAACCATAATCAAAATTTTCAGGAATATGGGTGTTTTCCATCTTGTGTAATTTTTCTACCCTTTTATCCTGTTTTTCGATGTAGTATTTATATTTTACTTCTATCTGAGCTTCTTCCCATTCTTTTTCCGGATATCCAGGATTTTCCATTTTTGGATTTTTCAAAAGCTGGGCTTCAATTTCTTCAATTTTTGCATATTTATTTTGAATAGCTTCATATTGAGCAGGACTTTTTAGATTACATTTTAATGCATATTTAGCAAGTCTTCGGTCTGCTGTATCATGTCTAAGCTTTAATCTGTATTCGGCTCGGGCAGTAAACATTCTGTAAGGTTCTTTTGTTCCCAGAGTAACTAAATCATCAATAAGAACACCAATATAACCTTCATCGCGGCCAATAATTACCGGCTCAAAAGTTGGAATCTCATCAAATTTTTCATAACCAGAATCTTTCTGAACCTTGCAAATATATTCATTTAAGGCCTTTGTTTCTGCCTCAGAGATTTGAGCAAATTCCTGTAATTCGGCAGGGGACATTTCGTTTTTAGGAGCAAAAGCACCCTTTTCCATACTTGAAGGACGACCGTTTATTGTGTGAGGCAATTCTGCTAAAGGTCCGCAAAGTTTTATATGTTCTCTGGCATAAAGTCCTGCATTCATACCGGCAATAAGGCCCTGTCCCGCAGCTTCTTCATAACCAGAAGTTCCATTTATCTGACCTGCATTAAAAAGTCCCGCAACTCTTTTAGTTTCAAGACTTGGATAAAGCTGAGTTGGTTCAACATAATCATATTCAACAGCATAACCTGGACGACTTTGAACGGCATTTTCAAAACCTGGAAGAGTACGCATAAAGGCATCCTGTACACATTCAGGCAAAGAAGAAGAAAATCCATTCATATAAATCTCTTCTGTCATAAGACCTTCTGGTTCAACAAAAATCTGATGACGTTCCCTGTCCTGAAATCTCATAACCTTGTCTTCAATTGAAGGACAGTAACGTGGACCAATTCCAGAGATTTTTCCTGAATACAAAGGCGATCTGCCAATATTTTCCCTGATGATTTTATGAGTTTCTGGGTTTGTATAAACGATATGGCAGGAAACCAAAGGTCTTTCAACTTTTTCTGTTTCAAAACTAAAAGGAATTACTTCCTGATCTCCCGGCTGTTCTTCAATCTTAGAAAAATCAACTGTCTTTCTTAAAATTCTTGGAGGAGTTCCTGTTTTTAAGCGTCCTGTAGTAAAACCAAGTCTGTGTAAACTTGCTGTAAGACCATAAGCGGCAGGTTCACCAATACGACCACAAGGAGCATCATATTCTCCAATAAATATACGGCCACCCAAAAAAGTACCAGTTGTAAGAACTACAGAACGAACAGGAATTACTCTTCCCCTTTCGGTAACAATTCCAGTTACCTTCTGTCTCATACCAGAACGGGCTGCCAAACTTGCATAATTTTCTCCGTCTAAATTAGAACCTGTCCAGCCACGGCTTTCTCCAGGAATAGAACCTTTTTCTGCGGCACTATCAGAATTTGGAGGAAGTGGCCTTGATGAAGCTGTAGTTAATACATCAATTACAGTATCCATCAAGGTATAAAGATTTGGAGTTTGTTCTACGGTTAATCTTGCAAGCTGAGAGTAAGTAATTTTATCGGCCTGGGAACGAGGAGCCTGTACAGCAGGTCCCCTACTTTTATTAAGCATTCTGAACTGAATCATTGAATGGTCAATGAGTTTAGCCATCTCTCCACCAAGAGCATCAATTTCCCTTACAATATTACCTTTGGCAATTCCACCAATAGAAGGATTACAAGACATTCTTGCAATTGCATCTGGAGATTGTGTAATCAAAAGAGTTTTTAATCCCATTCGGGCACAGGCAAGACCTGCTTCAATTCCCGCGTGACCAGCACCAACAACGGCTACATCAAAATAATCATAAAAGTTCATAACTTATTAAAAGTCCCTTAAAATCAAATACCGCAGGTTGTTTCAACAACCGAGGATATTTGATTCGCAATATAAGAGTTTCGTAAGAAACTCTAAGTTAAATTGAATGGCGATATTTCAGCCATTCAATTTAAACATCCTTATAAAAACTAGGATATTATATAAAAAAGAAGGGGGATATACAATTAAGGCTATAAAACCTCATCAAGTAGTTGAGGAACCTGATCAATCACTTTCATAGCGCCATTTTCTTCAAGAAATTTTCTTCCCCTAAAGCCCCAGGCAACACTTAAAACGTCAATTCCAGCATTTTTCCCGGTCTGGATATCAACATCAGAATCCCCAACATAAAGGGCCGGTCTGCATTCCTCGGCTTTTGCTAAAATTGCATTGAGGCCGGCTGGATCAGGTTTTGGTTTTCTGTCCAAATGACCACCCGAAACAAAATCAAAAATTCCCGGAAAATAAAAATTGCAAAGAGGGATTACAGCATCTTCAATTTTATTTGAATTAACGCCTAATTTTACCCCGGCTTCTTTTAATTTTAATAATACTTCTTTCATATGAGGATAAGGAGAAGTTTTAATTTTACTGTGATTTTCGTAATATTTTATATAATCATTCAAAAAATCCTTGTAAGCAGGATTAGTTTTTCCCTCTGGAATGGCTCTTTCTATAAGTTTTGGAATTCCATTTCCTACCATATATTTAACTTCTTCATAAGAAAAAGTAGGAAAATTGTATTTTTGGCAGACAATATTAAGACTATCTGCAAGGTCATCCAATGTATTTAAAATTGTTCCATCAAGATCAAAAACGACAAGTTTATAAGACATAACTTATTATACAATTTTGATAATAAAATTACAGTATTTCAACTTTTTTTTATAATTGCTATAATTAACCTATGAGAAATATCGCAATAATTACAGGCGCCTCTTCGGGTCTTGGAAAAGAATTTTCAATTCAAATTTCAAAAAAATATGATTTTGATGAAATCTGGCTGATTGCCCGACGACAGGACAAATTAGAAGAACTGGCAGAAGAAATTAATTCCCAGTCCAAATTCCCAATTGCCCGTCCAATAGTTATGGATATTCAGGGTAAAGAAGGAGTAAAAAAATTTGAAGCTTTTCTAAAAGAAGAAAACGAAAAACTAGAAAAAATTGAAAGCGGAATTAATATTGAACTTTTAATAAACAATGCGGGTTTTGGAACTTACGGTCCCTTTGAAGAAACTCCTCTAGACCGTCAGTTAGATATGATTGATCTAAACTGTACAGCCCTTACTGGAATCTGCGGTGTGGCCCTTCCATTTTTGAAGAAAGGTTCTCACATAATAAATACTGCCTCTCTTGCGGCTTTTATGCCTCTGGGAAATTTTGCAGTTTATGCGGCAAGTAAAGCTTATGTTCTGAATTTTAGTATTGCGCTGGCAGCAGAATTAAAAGACAAGGGAATAGAAGTTTGTGCCCTTTGCCCAGGAAGTGTAAGTACAGAATTTGCAAAGGTTGCCTCAAATGGTGCTAGAAAAGAAGTAAAAGGTGGTCACGACCCTGTAAAAGTTGTAGCCCACTGTCTTAAAAAAGCCTATAAAAATAAAAAAGTTGCCCTATGGCATGTAAAATGGAACTTTAATGCCTTCTTAAGCAGGATTGTTTCAAGATATAGTGTTGCAAGAATTACTTATAAATATAACAAACGTCCTTATAAACAGGATAAAAAAAATACAAATGAATCAGAAGCAGTTTCTCTTTCAGAATTCAATTAGGAGTATTCCAATGAATAAAATTGAAAACAGCACAATCAGCAGTGCACTTTTTACAGATTTTTACGAACTTACAATGGCTCAGGGCTATTGGAAAGAAAATATGAATCAGGAAGTTGTATTTGATATGTTCTTCAGAAAACATCCATTCAATGGAGGTTTTTCAATTCTTGCAGGTAATGAAACTTTAATCGATGCCTTATTAAATTTTACTTTTTCAAAAGATGACATTGATTACCTTAGGGAACAGAAGATTTTTGAAGAAGGCTTCCTTGATTATCTTAAAGACTGGAAATTCACAGGCGACCTTTACACCATCGATGAAGGTAGTGTAATTTTCCCACAGGAACCACTTGTAAGAATCCACGCAAATTTAATCGAAGCACAGATAATTGAAGGGCTGGTTTTAAATCTTGTAAATTTCCAGTCCTTAATTGCTACAAAAACTTCCAGAATCTGGCTGGCTTCTAAAAAAGCTCCAATTATGGAATTTGGTTTACGTCGCGCACAGGGCCCTGACGGTGGAATGTCTGCAACAAGAGCCTCTTATATTGGTGGTGCAGCAGGAACTTCAAATACCCTGGCAGGAAAACTTTATGGCATTCCGGTAATGGGAACAATGGCTCACTCATGGATTATGTCACACCCAAGTGAATTAGAGGCCTTCCGTGCCTATGCAAAGATTTATCCAGAAAATTCAGTTTTCCTTATTGATACTTACGATACTTTAAAATCTGGTATTAAAAATGCAATCATAGCAGGTGGCGAACTTGTAGAAAAAGGTTATAACTTTGGAGTTCGTCTTGATTCTGGTGATATTGATTATCTTACCCGCGAAGTTAGAAAAGACCTGGACCGAGCAGGATTCCCACAGGCAAAGATTTCTGTTTCAAATGAATTAACCGAAGAAATCATCACAACTTTAGTTGCCCACCAGGCACCAATCAACAGCTGGGGAGTTGGAACTCACATGGTAACAGGTGGAAATGAATCTTCTTTCACTGGAGTTTATAAACTTGCAGCCCGTCACGATAAAGAAAACGATAAAATGATTCCAACTATGAAATTTTCTGACAATCCTGCAAAGACAACAAACCCTGGAATTAAAAATATCTACCGTCTTTATGACGAAAATGGTATGGCCTGTGCCGATATTCTTGCCCTGGAAGGTGAAGAAATCAAGGCTGGAGTAGAAAACCGTTACTATCACCCTCTTGTAGATTACAGACAATTTGCTTTTAAGGCTGCAAAAGTCGAACCACTCTTAAAACAGAGAATCTCAAAAGGTAAAAGAATTGGCCAAAGACTTCCAGAAAATCAGCTTTTAATTAAGAGCCGTGAAAATATGCAAAAACAGCTTGAAACTTTAGATGAATCTTACAAGAGAATTTTAAATCCTCACATCTATAAAGTTTCTTTAAGCGAAAACCTTATGAAATTGAAAAAAGATTTTATAGAAAAGAATATTAGATAAATCTAAAACTTAAGGTAAATAGTCAGGCTGTATGTTTTTTAATGAAGCAAACAGCCTTTCTTTTTTTAACCACTCTCCACCCGTTAAATCTTGCAAAAGTTTTTTACTTTTCTTCCTTTCTGAATTTTCCTGATAATCACAGGTACAGGTATAACCATAATAGCCCTGAGATTTTGCTTCTTTTATAATTAATTCTTCGGGAATATAAATCATGGGTCTTATAATTGTTACAGGATATTTTTTATATTTCAAAAGAGGAATCATTGTCGAAAGTTCACCCTTGTTTAGCATATTCATCAAAAGAGTTTCTAAAAGATCATCTAAATGATGGCCCAGGGCAATTTTATTATATCCATTTTCAATAGCATAAGTTAAAAGTTGGCTGCGTCTCTGGGTTGAACACCAGTAACAGTTCATTTTATGACCTTCTTTTACCCTCTCTAAAATATTTACATCAATTGATTCAAAAGGAACCTGCCATTCTTTAAAAAGTTCCAGAATTTTTTGAGGAAAAGGATTAGAAAAATCACTTTGGATATTTATAGCCTTGTAGGCAAATCCACAGTCCGGTCTTTTAACTCTGTCAGAAAAATATTTAATTAAGGCTGTAGAATCTTTACCGCCACTGGCCCCGATTAAAATTTTATCGCCGGGCTCAAGGATTTTATAATCAAAGATTGCCTTATCAATAAGACTGGAGATTTTTGGCTCTTTTTTCATAAGGCAATTATAGCATTTTTTTGAAAAGTTTATATAAGGCAAAAGTCCAGCCAATATTTACTTTTATCGCTAATCAAAAAACTTATCTTAAAATATGAATGTTAGTAATTGCGCACTCATCTCCGGTAATTCCCAGATAAAGTTTATTAACGTCTTCATTAATTTGGCATTTTACTTTCATGGCAATACCAAGATTTTCAGTTTCTAAAGTAATAAGCCTGCCTTCCCTCTTTACAAAAACTTTAACATCAAGACCTTCCCGGTTTTTATTTTTCCATTCATCCCAATTTTTAAAGTCCGGAGTTATCTGAGTTTTTATTGTGGTCACTGAATGATTACCATACCAGGTATCTTCTCCATCCATTCTGATTATACTATATTCAGTATAATTTTTACCTGTAACCAGCCCATCTGCTGAAGTATAAATTACAAAGAAAGGACAATGCCATATCAACCAGGACATTGGCAAAGAACGGGTGTGAAAAGTAATTACAGTATTTCCCTCTAAAGCAATTCCCGGGCTTGTCTTTTCTCTCCAGCCATCAATTTGAATATTAGGTAAATCGCCAGATTTTTCTCCTTCGATATAACTGATTTCAGGAGCAATACGTTTAATATAATCATTAGGAAGAGCTTCAAGATCATGTTCTATAGAAATATTAGAAATTAAACAATTTAAACCTGTAATTGTAAAAAAAGAATATCTAATACTATCTGGTAAAGCCAGCCTTATTTCCTGAGTCTGTGACATAGTTTCTATACGAACTAATATATGATCTCTTTGCCTAAGAAGCTGAATATCATAACACTGACCCTTTTCCAAAATATTTTCATCTAAATCCTGAAGCTGTTCAGATTCTGCTTTACATGTCTTTTCAAAAGTACGGATTTCTCCTTCAAAAACCTGACCATCAAGTCTGATTTTTGTGTATTCACAATAAGAAAGACTTTTTTTCCTAAAATCTTCAAGATGAATTCGGCTATCAAGTGAATCAAAAAGAATTATATAAGGTAAAGATTCATTTTCCGGGAAAGTTTCTTTGGCCTTAGAGTAAAGCCTGATTCTAAACATTTTATCGTCCAGTAACAAACCTTCGGTATATTCGCCATAAAGTTGATTGCAGTCCAATTCTCTTTTATTTTCTTCTACCATCCCCTGAGCTTTTTCCTGCATAATGAAAGAAGAATCTAAATCTATAAGATGAATCATTTCTCTTGCAAATTGAGGATCAAACTGAGTACCAATTCCCTTAAAAATTTCTTCCCTTACTTTTTGCTGAGGTAAAGGATCACGATAACTTCTCTTGGATGTCATAGCATCATAAGAATCGGCAACGGCAATAATTCTGGCAATTTCAGGAATTTCAAGGCCCTTAAGCCCGGAAGGATATCCCCTGCCGTCAAATCGTTCATGGTGGTACTTGGCACCTATAGACAAATAAGGCGATTCTCTAATTTGAGAAAGAATTAAATCTCCATAAACAGGATGAAGTTTAATCTGAGCAAATTCTTCGTCAGTAAGTTTCTGATCTTTATTTATTATACTGTCAGGAACACCAATTTTACCTACATCGTGCAAAAGAGCCGCAAAGAATACTTTTTGACATTCCTCTTCGCTTTTTCCAACTGCATGGGCAAGTTTTAAAGAATATTCAGCAACTCTGGTTGAATGTCCGTGAGTATAATTATCCTTTGCATCTATAGCGGTTGCCAGGGCCTCTGCGGTCTGCCCGAACATTCTATAAACACTTGTAGATTTTTTTGCCTCTTTTAAACGACCATGATACATTGCAGTACAAATGGTGATTAAGGAAGCAAGAAAGGTAAGGTAATTTGCTGTATCTCCGGAAGTAAAAATATGAGAAACACCATTAATTACAACTTCTTTAGGTTCAAAAGTTAAACCATTTTCAAAAGTAAGAAGGATTTTATAAAAACCAAAGAAACTT
Source organism: Treponema sp. (assembly GCA_024682655.1). Classification (GTDB taxonomy): domain Bacteria; phylum Spirochaetota; class Spirochaetia; order Treponematales; family Treponemataceae; genus Treponema_D. The sequence goes on along the minus strand of JAIKYZ010000085.1, from coordinate 2,236 downwards.
GAAACCAGGACAAGAATTGTAATATAGGGACGATAGTTTAACATAAAGCCAACGTAAACCATCATCATCATAAAACAGATTATTTCTTTTCTACCCCAGAAATCACTGTAAGAAACATAAATTCCAAAACAAACTCCAATCACGCCAAAAAGAATTACAACTAAATATTCCAAAAATAGAAGTCTTTTATTCTTAAAATATCTAAAAATAGCATAAAGTATGATTGTTACCCCAAAAAGTAAAGCAAAAAAGTAAATACTAACAAGCATTACGTTCATAATTCCAGCCATAACAGGAGTAACTGAATCACTTACTTTTATAAAAGTTTCAAGATTTAAAACCAGGGTATATAAAACAGAAGCAAGCCCACTTTCAAAAAGGCCTATAAACCAGGCTTTTGACATTTTATCTTCTTTATGATTTCTGCAGAACATACAGAAAAAGGCCATCCCCTGACCTACCAGTAAAAATAACCAGAATTTAGTCGTATATTTAATCAATCCTGTAATAATACTCATACCGGCCAGATACTTTGGATAGATTTTTGTAAGAAACATTCTAACCAGCATCCAGATTTCAAGTCCAATAGTAATAAAACCTATGTACATACTGCTATGAACATTGGAATCGTGAATATAATCTTTTTCATATTTGCTTAGTTTTTCAAGACCTAAAAGATGAGCTAATAAATGTAAGGCTTTTTTTATTTTTTCGGACATTAATAATACCCTCAGCGATACTTATTATTTTAATTGTCTAAAAACAAGAAGTTTTAGTATTAAATATTATACAGCAAGTTTGATTGATTAAAAAGCTTATAATCTAAATAGAACAAATTGTTTTCAAGCCTTAGTTTTTTCTGACAAGCCTTGATTATATTGCTTAAAGCCTTATTTTTCGTTAATATTTTCATATACTTTGTATAGTTATATTTTAGATATAGGAGATATAAATGAAATCTGTAAAGATTGAAAACGTAATCGGACGTGAAATCATCGATTCACGCGGAAATCCTACTGTAGAAGTAGATGTAGTTCTTGAAAACGGCGTACTTGGACGTGCTGCTGTTCCATCTGGAGCTTCAACTGGTGAAAACGAAGCTCTTGAACTTCGTGATGGCGACAAGAAACGCTTCGGCGGAAAAGGAGTTTTGAAGGCTGTTGATAACGTAAACAAGATCATCGCTCCAGCACTCAAAGGTGACAATGTATTCTGTCAGCGCGCAATCGACAACAAGATGTTAGCTCTTGACGGTACTCCAACAAAGAGTAAGCTTGGTGCTAATGCTATTCTTGGTGTTTCACTTGCAGTTGCTCAGGCAGCAGCAAAAGCTCTTGATATGCCACTTTACCGCTATATTGGTGGTACAAACGCACACATCATGCCAGTTCCTATGATGAACATTATCAATGGTGGTGCTCACTCTGATGCTCCTATCGCTTTCCAGGAATTCATGATTCGCCCAGTTGGAGCTAAAAACGAAAAAGAAGCTATCCGCATGGGTGCAGAAGTATTCCACGCTTTAGCTAAACTTTTAAAAGGCCGCGGACTTTCAACTGCTGTAGGTGATGAAGGTGGATTTGCTCCTAAATTCAACGGTATCGACGATGCTTTGGATTCAATCGTTCAGGCTATCAAAGATGCTGGATACAAACCAGGTGATGATGTAAAAATCGCTATGGACTGTGCTGCTTCTGAATTCTCAACAGAAAAGAACGGTAAATTCTACTACAATTATAAACAGCTTTCTAACGGAGCTCCAAAAGATCCTAACGGAAAAGAATTGGATGACGACGGACAGATTGCTTACCTTGAAGAACTTATCAAGAAATACCCAATCGATTCTATCGAAGACGGTCTTGATGAAAATGACTGGGAAGGTTGGAAAAAACTTACAGCTAAGATTGGTGACCGCTGCCAGTTAGTTGGTGATGACTTATTCGTTACTAACGTTAAATTCCTTGAAAAAGGTATTAAGATGGGAGCAGGAAATGCAATCCTTATCAAAGTAAACCAGATTGGTTCTTTAACAGAAACTTTGGATGCTATTGAAATGGCTCACCGCCACGGATATACAACTGTAACTTCACACCGTTCTGGTGAAACAGAAGATACAACAATTGCAGATATCGCAGTTGCAACAAACTCTGGACAGATTAAGACTGGTTCTATGAGCCGCACAGACCGTATGGCTAAGTACAACCAGCTTATCCGCATTGAAGAAGAACTCGGCGAC
>JAIKYZ010000039.1 GCA_024682655.1 Treponema sp. | reverse complement strand
GAGCTTTTAGAAAATTCAAAAATTGTGGAGGATTCCCAGCGGCCTAAGGCCCTTGTCGGTTTTGTTGACCAAAAGGGGGTAGTTCGTGAGGTAGAAATCAGTGCCCTTGGGCAGGGAGCTTACAGACTGGAGGAAGCTTTTGTTCCTTTGACCTGGCATAGTTTTCAGAAATTTCCTGAGCTCAAGAATCTTCATACCGCTATGATTAATGAAGATACGGCATATATGGCCCGAAGAGCAGAACAATCCGGAGAATTTTTTGATGTGCTTTCTTATTTTACAAACCGCAATCCACAGGTTCGTAAGCTTCTTATAAAAGAGCTTAATGAGCGTAAAGAAGAAGGCATGAAAAAACTGATTATTGATGCAAGGTCTAATCAGGGAGGCTTTTGGGTAGAGGGAATTGAGACTGCCAGTCTTTTTACAAAGGAGCCTTTTGAAATGGCAGGACGGGGAAGCGAGCTTTTTGGAAAGAAAAAAATAATTCATACGGCACAAGTTCCGGCTGACGGCCGCTTTAGTGATATTGAAGTTTTGCTTTTAGTAGACCACTATTGCGTAAGTGCCGGAGATTCTCTTGTAAAAGTTTTATCTGGGTGTCCAAATGTTACCGTGATGGGAATTAGCCCAAGTAACTGTTCCTGTCAGGAAACCGGTGGAATCAGCTTTTTGTCAGATGCAATCTGCAATGTAGTTTATCCTTTAAACTGGCTTTACGAGCTTGACGGCCGACGCTACATCGACACAGACCAGAGCCGGTCATGCACTCTGCCCCTTGATGTCCAGATCCCTTTAACCTGGGAGCGTCTGCAGAGTCTTTTGACAGAGTATGATGAGAGAGACCTTATTCTGGATTATGCGGTAGAGTATTTGGAAGAGGGAAAATAGAGTTCCCCTTTATAAAGGCAATCAACTTTAACTATCTAAACACAAAGTACCTTCATATTTGCCTCTTATAAATCAATATATATAGAAGATAAAGCCTGTTTTATAATAAAGCAATAAAGAAAATTTCCTATTATATAAGGAAAATTGCAAAGAGCTCTGATTCGATTTATACTAAAAGTATGAGACTTATCTTGGTAAGACACGGGGACCCAAACTATGAATTGGATTGCCTTACAGAACTTGGACATAAACAAGCAGAAATTACAGCCCAAAGACTTTTAAATGAAGGGATAGAGAAAGTATTTTCTTCACCAATGGGACGGGCCCGTCAGACTGCCCAGCCATTTTTAGAAGCTTCCGGAATTAAAAAAATGCAGATTCTGGAGTTTATGAAGGAAATCCGTTATGGATTGGAAAATTATTTGTACAATCAGGATTACAGTCCCTGGGTTGGCGTAGACCGTATGGCTAATCAGGGGGAGGATCTGCAAAATCCAAATTGGCGGGAGCTCCCACTTTTTAAGGAAAACACTGCCACAGTTGATATAGACCTTGTTCAGGCTGCGTCAGACAAGTGGTTGGAAAGTCTGGGCTATAAACGCCAGGGCCTTTACTATAAAAATATTCGTGATGATGATAAGCAGTTCACTGTAGCACTTTTTAGTCACGGAGGCTCTTCCACAGCCCTACTTTCCCGTCTATTTAATATTCCTTTTCCACTTTTGTGCGCCAGCTTGCACATTCCCCACACCGGAATTACAATTTTGCGTTTTGACAGAACTCCGGGAAAACTTTCTCTTCCAGTTGTTGAGTTGATGAATGATGGAAATCATTTACAGGGGATTTAGGCGTTAGGTTTTTAGGGACTACAGATTAAAAGTAAGGTTTAAATTGAATGGCTAAAATATCGCCATTCAATTTAACTTAGAGTTTCTTGCGAAACTCTTATATTGCGTATCAAATATCCTCGGTTGTTGAAACAACCTGCGGTATTTGATTTTAAGGAACGCATTTTGTAGTCGTCTTCCACTTTACCTCTTTTATAGGATAAAGTTTTTTTTCATGTATATCTTACCCAAGAATTTCTCCATCACGACCAATTACAATAACCTGCCAGGGGATAAATTTTCCACTAGCTTTTAAGGCTTCGGTCGCAGCACGTTCCAGACCTCCGCAACATGGAACATCCATTCTAACAAGAGTAAGACTTTTTATATTATTCAGGCGGATTATTTCTGTAAGTTTATCTGTGTAATCCCCGTCATCAAGCTTTGGGCAGCCAATAAGAGTTATATGATTTTTAATAAAATCCCGGTGAAAGGCAGCATAAGCGTAAGCAGTACAATCTGCCGCAATCAATAAATTTGCATTTTCATAAAAGGGAGCCTGAATAGGAAGCAGTTTTATCTGAACCGGCCACTGCATCAACTGGCTTTTTACAGCAGATTTTTCTAAGCCTTCAGAATCGGATGATTTAGAATTATTGCGAACAAAAGTATGCACTGCACTTCCTGGACAAGACCCCAGAGGATGTATTTCAAATTTATTTTCCAACAGCTGCTTTCTCTGCTCAACAGCAGCAGGATTGTATTCCAGACTTTCACGTTCTTCAATTGTAATTGCTCCTGCAGGACAAGCAGGAAGACAGTCTCCAAAACCGTCACAAAAATCATCACGCAAAAGATGGGCTTTTCCATTTTTCATAACAATTGCATTTTCATGACAGGCCGATGCACACAAAGCACAACCAGTACATTTTTCTTCATCAATCTTTACAATCTTTCTTATCATTTTTACACCTCGAAAATCTCTTATGAATTAACTCTACCCCTTTAAGACCTGAAAGAATGTTGTTAAAACAACAAAAATCACCTAAACTTATAATATGAATCAGAAAGAAATCTTAAACCACCCTCTTTTTATGGGCCTGAATGAAGACACTTTACCCAAGGCCCTGGAGCTTTTTATTTGCATTCAAAAGGTTTTTCCAAAAGGCCAGACCATTTTCCACTCCGCAAGTAAAACTGAAACAATGGGCTTTGTTCTTGAAGGTCGCATCCAAATAGAAAGTAGTGATTACTGGGGAAATAAGACAATCATTGATAATCTTGGAAAAGGTAAAGTCTTTGGCGAAACTTATGCTCTGACCGGCAGGTCACTTATGGTGGATGTAATTGCTCTTGAAGAGTCGAAGATTATGTTTCTGAATCCAAAAAATATTTTTTTACATAATGATGATGAAGTCACTTCCATTCTGATTAAGAACATTCTTGTCGTAAGCATGAATAAAAATCTGCATTTTTCCCAGAGGATTTTTCACACCAATTCAAAAACAATCCGGGGAAGGCTTCTGGCCTATCTTTCCTCTTGTGCCCCTTCAAAAGCACCAGATGCAGAATTTGATATTCCCTATGACCGCCAGCAGCTGGCAGATTATTTACAGGTAGACCGTTCTGCTCTAAGTGCAGAATTAAGCAAAATGAAAGCAGACGGTCTTATTGATTACTGGAAAAATCATTTTAAACTTTTACATCAGGATTAGATTCACCAAAATTTTCCA
>JAIKYZ010000032.1 GCA_024682655.1 Treponema sp. | reverse complement strand
AAGATTTTTCAGTTCTGAATGATAAACCATGGGTAATTGAATTGGTATTTTCTAAAGACGAAAAATATCAGGGCCTGATTATTTCAAATGCTCCTGACAGACAGCCATTAAATAAACGCCCTGCAGTAATAATAAAATAGTCGGAAAAGAATAGAAGGAGAAAAAACTATGCTTACAATTGAAAATAATATACTTGTAAAATGTGATGAAAATGCAACTGAGGTTGTGATTCCTGCTGATATTACAAAAATAGAATCAACTGCATTTAAGGAATGTAAATCACTTAAAACCTTGAGATTTCCTAAAGATTTTGATTTTGAGTACTTGTATGACAACTTAAATCCTTACGATATGAGAGATTATTCCAATACTTATTATGGAACTGTTGAAACATTCTTCATAGATTCTTTAACAGATGTTTATTATGAAGGCTCAATAGCAGACTGGATAAAAGCTACAGGATATCTTTTTTTCAAAGAAAATGTGAAAATCCATTGTTCTGATGGCGATGCTGCTCCAATAACTCCAAATATGGAAAAAATAGTAATTCCAAATGGAGTAACAGAAATTCCAGATTATGCCTTCTTTGGTTATAGTTGCAAAGAAATTGAAATTCCAGATACGGTAACAATTATCGGACAGTTTGCTTTATGCAATACTTGTAATCTAAAAAGTATCACGCTCCCTGCTAGTCTTGGAAATATTTATAATAATGCATTTGAAAACAGCGGAATTGAAAATATAAACTTTAAGGGAACTACAGAACAATGGAAAAAGGTTTATAAAGACAAACCTTGGGGTTCAAGTAATGAGATATGGTGGATGGAAGTTGGTACAGTTCATTGTTCAGATGGAGACACAGCTTTTGATGACCTTCTTTATATTCGTGATAATTGGATAGTGGAAGTCAGGTATTATTATGATGGACAATATTCTATTCCTATTGGTATAGAAGAAATTTCAGCAAACGCCTTCAGTGGTATCGACAACTATTGTGAGTTGAATTATGAAGGAACAAAAAAGCAGTGGTTTAAAATTGATAAAGGTGAAAACTGGGATGGTGATATTGTATCTGTTGTTCATTGTTCTGATGGGGATGTACAGATAAAATGAGACAGATTTATATACAAAACATCTCAGCACAAGTAAGGGTGTTATGAAAAAACACTTCCTTCTTCCAACAATCATCTCGCTGTTGTTCTGCACAAACTTATTTGCAGAACAGCTGGTATTGGAACGCAAAGTAACAAACCACGTTCAACGTTACTACGACAAAATCTGGTTCGATGAAGCCGGTACTGTGCGCATTTATTTAAATGAATTTATAAGTGCCAGCGGGAAAGAAAAGTTTGGCTGGGCATATGCTATTGAATCAAAATTGCTTAATGGAGCTGCTGGTTCTGCCGGAACTTCAGTAAAAAAATTTAACGATGAAGCTGATTGCCCTTTGATGTACTACATTGCAGATGGACGCTTTTATATTGGATATGTGTGGGCAAATGGTTATACCTCTGAGGTTACCAACACACACGTATTCTATGACTTTCCTGAGGAAGCTGGGTATGGGCTTTACTTTATGCTTACCTATGCCTCAGCAGTTAATTATTTACTGACATACGGGAACGGGCTCACCTTTATGGAAAAGTGGGATCAGGAAGGACATTCTAAGTACATCACAAATGATTCCGACTTAAATTATGATCTGGCCTTTTATACAGGAAACTTTCCTGGCTACAAAAACAAAGAGAATGCTTTCAGAACTGTGAAAATCCGCCTGGTAAAAGATGCAAAAACTAGCGACAGCAAAATTGCGGGAAATCAGATAGCTGATAATCTGAAAGCTCATGGACTTTGGAAAGCCAAGTCTTGTATGACTGCAGGGGACGGAACAATGCTTGGAGCTCACGGACCAAATGAAGGGGTAATTACCTGCTGGTACGAGCCCTTCTATGATGCAGGTTCTATGAGTGACGGGTTAGGTGATAAGTCAAACAAGAACCTGCTGATCGATTATAAAAAGATTAGCCCACATTCACTGAAGCAGTAAGCCCGCCGCTGTTCAAAAAACGAATCCTGAAATGTGATTCAGTTTGTAAGTAAGAATTGTTCCTAGTATTGAGCCAAGCACGGACACTGTCATTACGGGATATCTTCGGAAAAAGTCTAAAACTATGCTACCCATTCTGCCATCCATTTTGCCATAAAACGTTCTGCTGCCTGTGCTTTATACCAGGCCCACTGTTTTGTTTTTCCAAAGAGCTTTCCAATTTCTGTGAGGTTTTTCTTTGAATAGCCGCAAAAACCGTTATACATCAAAAAGACGGTTCTCTCGATTGCTGGAATCTTTTTAACATTTTTGTAAAAGCTTTCTTTAAAGCAGGCATAGATAGCTTTGTCTTCTGGAGACTGGGATTTTGATTCTGGAAGAGATGCCAGGTATTTTTCAAGTTCATCTGTGCAGGTAACTTCCGAATAATTGTATTCCTTTTCTTTTTCCTTCTTTTCATAGTAACATTTAAACTCTGCTCGAATCCACCAGTTAGCACAGGTAATTACCTTTGTGTTCTTTTCTGGATTGTAGTGGTCAATACCGTTGATTAAGCCGCTTATTGCGATGGAAACCTGGTCTTCGTAATCAAGACCTTCGTACTTATACTTTGACGCCTCCTTAATTGCGTATCTGAGGTTTGAACGAATCAAGGTTTCACGTGCCTGTGATTCTCCGTTAATCATGCGAATTGCTAATTCGTGTTCTGCTTCTTGGGAAATTGGCTCCAAAGAAGCTGCATAAAAAGATGAGGTAGTGTTAAGTGATTTTAAAGGCATTGATTATCCCCTTTAGCTATTGTTTGTTTATTAAACCCTGCCAGCAAGTAGGTTCCTAAATCGGCAGTGTTGTGTACTACTTATACCAAAAGACCGCAAAAAGTTTCCTAAAATATTTTATTTTTTTGCTTATTTTTGTTATTTTCCAAATTTTTTACTAAAATAATCTAATACAAAATGGATGGCTTCTTTTCTTGAAGTAAAGCTTTTTGTAAAACCTGCGCCAATTGGCTTTATTTTTCCAATTGAAGCCTTCCAGCCATCATCAGTTTTTTTTACATGCGCCATTAAATCGGCCCTGCGGTATTTCCAGTCTTCTGCTTCAGTCATTATTATTCACCTGTATATTGATTTTATATTAATAAATATAGGCTGTTTTTATAAATGTAACAAAAAAATGTGATATAATTTTAAATATGGCAGAAAAATTATATTCTGACGATTACGAAAAGTTATTATTCTACAAACAAAATCTTTTATCAGAAAATTTTGAAGAAATACAAGATGAAACAGTAGATTTCTTTTTCGATAAATATATAGCAAGTATTAATGAGCAATATGTTACCCTATACAAAATTCTTTCTGAAGGTGCCACTTATGAAGGTAAAATGGATTATGAAGAAACAGCAGCCTTCTCTGTAATAATTCCACCAATAGAAGAGTTTCATAAAGAAATGAAAGAAAAGTATATTCCGCAGGCTCTTAATAGCTTTAACCCGGAACGAATTACAGATAAAAAGAGTTACCATTTTATCACATACTTATCTAAGTATTATTTTCAACATGCAAAAAGAGATCTGGCTACAAAATGGAGAAAGAATATGTCGAATCCTGTTAGCATATATAATCGGGATTCGTTTGAAGAAAATATTCAGAACGAAGAAGAAGCTGCAAGAATAAGACAAAAATTCTCCGAACTACAAAAGGAACTTAATATTGTTGAACTCCAGATTCTTGGTTTTCTTGTTGAAGGAAAAAAACAAAAAGAAATGATTTTGATTAATGAAGAAACTGGCAATCCTTACACAAAAGGCTATATCAGTAAGCTTGTAAAAAAGATTCGTGCAAAAATGAAGAAAAAGCTGGAATCATAATAAAAAACTAAGATTTTTATTTACGAATCCTAAAATTGCCCTATATTAAATTTTGTGATGACTATTTATCTTTTATGTCGAAATCTTGAAATGCTTGTGGAATGGAAGCAGCAGTTTTCAGATTGTAGAGATGTTGATGTTGTAATGGATGATTTTGCGCATTTTATGGATACGCATAAGGTGCAGTGTGTGGTTTCACCAGCGAATTCTTATGGGGCCATGGATGGCGGGTATGATGCTGCAATCATCGACTACTTTGGCATTCAGCTTGAAAAAGCAGTACAAAAATATATCCTGGACAACTTCTATGGCGAGCAGCCGGTAGGCACAAGTTTTACTATAGATATTCCCGGAACTGAGCAAAAATTGATTCATACGCCTACCATGCGTCTTCCTTCAAAAATCAGGGAGCCGGAAATTGTTTATCAGTGTATGCGCACAACCTTAATGGAAGCAATAAAAAACAAGATTGAAAGTATAGTGATTCCAGTCTTTGGAGGAGGAACCGGAATGGTGCCATACAAAACAATTGCAAAACTGATGAAAATGGGTTACGACCAGATAAAGAATCCTTCATCGGTTGAATATTGGAGCTAAAAAAGGGGAAGCGTGGAGTAAAATATGCTGGAAACCAACGAAGAATACATGAGCCAGAAAGAACTTGATGGTATCTTATCGGATACATTCGAGTATAATCCTTCACAAAAAGAACTCGAAACAAAGGTTCTGTATGACACATACTATGTCTATCTGGTAAGAAGTTTGCTTTTGATTATTTCAATGGCTTCTGCAGGTCTGAAAACAGATAAAAAATACGGACACGAAAAGCCAGTAGCATTCAAGATGGGCTTTATTGCAGATGCACGTAAACGCATTGACGAAATTTATTCCATTAAAGGTCGCCCAGTAACAAAAAATCCGAATCTTCGTGACCTTAATTTAGGTGATTACAATAAGGAAATAGCTTTATTTCAGTATAGCTTGAAATTAATGAAAGAAGAAGGTGGTTGTGCAGATTTTATGAAGCCTTATTTTAAGGAGTTCGTAGAGCTTTATAAGAGCCTGCCCAAACCGATTTTACTGTAACCTGTTTTACTACAAAGCGAGGAAGAAGATGATTGATTTTACTTTTCATTTTACGGAAGCAACAGAAGAAGAAAAACAAATCTTAGATTCAGAAATAAAAAGCCAAGTCCCATCAAACCCATGCATCCGTTATTTCACCGGCAGACGCTGGAACAACTGTGGAGTTGCCGCGGTTGACGTGAGAGGAAATGTTTGTGCCATTTTGAAGGTGAAAATGCAGAATGACATTTCTACTGAATTTTCGGACATATATTATTTTTATGAATATCTTATTTATCATCTTTTTAATTTTGTAAAAAGAGTTGAATGGAAAAAAGTAGAGCCCAATCTTCAGAATGACTTTCTTAAAGTAATTGCCTATTTTGACAGGAAAGTTGCAGGAGAAGGGAGAGTGCGAACTGTTTATAAGGCGGATGTAATAAAAGATTCAGATGACATTATTTATTATGTAGAGCAGCAAAAGAAGGTTTTTATCAAACGTCTTAATAAACCAAGAAAAGAAATGCCTGAGCCTCTTATGCTTCCCAGAAGTGAAACAGGTCTTCCTGTAGATATATCTGATGTAGAAGCATGGTCTACGGCAGAATGGGGACAAATGGAATATATTGTGCTTTCAAAGGGTGACGAAACTTATTGTATATTTCCAGAAAATAAAGACCAACAAACTGACGAAAAGCACGAAATGGAAAGAATTTGGAACTTTTTTGGTGATGATTATGAAGATACTTGTTTTACGAAGGAAGAAATCGAAACTGTACGAGAATGGATGAAGGTGCAACTGAAAGATGAAAACAGTACCTTAAGTCGCTATTTTGCTCAACGTCGTGCCGAAGATGAGAAATATCACAAAGAGTTATTTTCTCGTATTCAGGAAAATACAGCCAGACAGAAAGAAAATCTTATACAATTAAAATCAAATCTATAGAATTTGTATTCTATAGGGCTCTCTCTGACACAAAAATAAGGAGAATGATATTTATGTGTTTTTTTAAAAAACTTTTTCACAAAAGGAACCATTTAATTTCAGATCAGGATTTTGATGAAAAATACAAAATCGTACTTATTCGCGGTTTTAATGACAGAACTCCATTCATCTACGAAATTAACGATTGCAGTTATACAAGTATTCTATTTGAATTTCCTGAAGATTATTCTATGCAGGATATTAAAGTCTACAAGTTTTCAGACGGAGTAAGGGAATTATGTATAAAACAGCAACTTTCGCTACTATTCGATAAAGATTACACCTATAACCGAGATGATTTTATAAATTACTTAAGGAACTCTGGTTGTTCAGATATTGTTGTAGATGGTTTTATAGATTGTACAGCTAGCGATATCAATAATTCTTATATGCCAAAAAACAGGGTTCTTAAAGTGTATGATATGAATGGAAAATTTATTGGATTAAAAAAAATCGATAATTTTTCACCTCGCAAAATCTAATAATTTTTTAAAGAATTTGTATAAAATTCTTTTATCGATTTAAATAAATCCCCCATATTATTAGTATAACCAGTTGTCAGTTGCTAAGACTTTGGGACATTTAAATTGTGCTATAATTAGGTAAACTTAAATTCAATTTGCGGATACCTTCATTTTCATTTCATGCAAACAAGGAAAAAAAATATGATTTATGAAACTGATATTTATTCAATCGAATATGATTCAAAAAGTGAAAAACTCGTTCAGTCAATTAACGAAGCCCTTTCACAGAATTTTCAGCGGATTCT
>JAIKYZ010000139.1 GCA_024682655.1 Treponema sp. | reverse complement strand
TGATCTTCTAATATCACTGACAGGAAATGTGGGACGTGTTGCTGTAATGAGCAAAGAATTTTTACCGGCAGCTTTAAATCAACGAGTTACATGTTTAAGAATAAAAAAAAGTGATAAAGTAAATTATAAATATCTATATTATTATTTATTACAAAAATCCTTTCAAAAAGAATGCATTAAAGCTTCAAAAGGTGTTGCTCAATTAAATTTAAGTACAAGATGGTTAGAGACTTATAATATAAATATACCGAAGTCTTTTGAAGAACAAAATCGCATTGTAACAAGAATAGAAGGCCTTTTAAATGAACTTAATGAAGGTACTCTCAATCTTATAAAAATAAAAGCACAATTGAAAATATATAGGCAAGCTATTTTAAAAAAAGCTTTTGAAAAAAAAGAAGGATGGAGAACGGAAAAACTCTCAGAAATTGGTGATGTTAATTTGGGGAGACAACGTTCTCCTAAAAATATATCAAACAAATATCCTACAAAATATATTAGAGCGGCAAATATTACTGAAAATGGATTTGATTTAACTGATATTTTAGATATGGAATTTTCACCAATTGAAAAAGAAAAATACATTTTACAAGAAAATGATATTTTATTATCTGAAGCATCAGGCAGTCCTACTCAAGTTGGAAAACCTGCAATCTGGAAAAATGAAATAGAAAACTGTTGTTTTCAAAATACTGTAATTCGCCACAGGGTAAAAAAAGATTTACCAGAATATGTTTATTGGTATTATAAAATGCTTTATATAAATGGTTTCTTTTCACGGAATGTAGGAGGAGTTGGAATAAACCATTTAGGAGCAACAAATTTTTCAAATTTTGAAATTAATATACCCTCAACTATAGTAGAACAAAAAGAAATTGTAAAAGAAATAGAAGAACAGTTTTCTCTATGTGAGAAACTTGGAAATGACCTTGAGATCTTATTAGAGAAAAGTGAACAAATTAGACAAAGTATTTTAAAAAAAGCTTTTGAAGGTGAACTATAAATGCAGTGTAATTGGAAAGAATATAAACTTGAAGACTTGCTTGATTATGAACAACCAGGTCCTTATATAGTTGAAAGTACAGCTTATAATGACTCATATGAAACTCCAGTTCTAACACCTGGAAAGACATTTATAATTGGAAAAACCAATGAAAAAACAGGAATATATAATAAACTTCCTGTAATTATTTTTGATGATTTTACTACATCAACACAATATGTTGATTTTCCATTTAAAGTAAAATCTTCAGCAATGAAAATTCTAACTGCAAAAGATGAACTTGTAATACCAAAATTGATTTTTTATATGATGCAATCAATTCACATTAATACATCAACACATAAAAGACAGTGGTTACAAACTTATTCTAAATTAAATGTTAGAATTCCTGAAAAAAAAGAAGATCAGCAGGAATTACTTAATGAAATTGAAGAAATGATGAGTGATCTTGATGAAGGAATTTCAACACTTAGTAAATTAAATAAACAATTAAAATTGTACCGATATCTTGCAATACAACAAGCTTTTAAGGGAAATTATTCGAAAACACATAAGAAAATTGATGTAAATTTAAATTGGGCTTCAGATGAAGAAATAAAAAAATTAGAAAAAATTCCTGATGAATGGAGATATATTGCATTATCAGAATTAGGAGAACTGGGAAGAGGTAAATCTAAACATAGACCTAGAAATGATAAAAAACTTTTTGAAAATGGCAAATATCCATTTATTCAAACTGCAGAAGTAAAGGCTGCAGAAAAAGAAATTACAGAGTACAAAAAATTGTATAATGATTTTGGGTTAGCTCAAAGTAAACTTTGGAAGAAAGGAACTCTCTGTATTACAATTGCAGCTAATATCGCAGAAACATCTTTTTTAGGAATCGATGCATGTTTTCCAGATAGCGTTGTAGGATTTACTGCAGGAGAACATATTCATTCTAAATATATCAAGTATTTTATTGAATCACAAAAGTTGAAATTGTGGGCATATGCTCCAGCAACAGCTCAGAAAAATATTAATTTGGATACACTTGAAAATTTAATTGTTCCTTACTCTTCATACGAAGAGCAAGAAGACATTATTGAACAAATTGAGTCTAGATTAACTATTTGCGATGAAATTCAAAAAATAGTTAACGAGACTATCAATAAATACGAAGCAATTCGATTTACAATTTTAAGAAAAAAATTTAAGGAAGGTAAATAAATATGGCTAATGATAATAATGCATCAGTTATTGTAAGTAAAGTTTGGGGAATGTGTGCACCTTTGCGCGATGATGGAGTTGGATATGGAGATTATCTTGAACAATTAACATATTTAATCTTCTTAAAGATGGCAGATGAATTTTCAAAACCTCCTTATAAACGTGATTCAGGAATTCCTAAAGGTTATGAATGGAATGATATGAAGGACCTTACTGGTGCTGCACTTGAAACTCAATATAAAAATACTCTTGAAAAACTCTCTGAACAGGGAGGAATTTTAGGTAAGATTTTTAAGCAATCTTCAAATAAAATCTCAAATGCAACAATACTTTATCGAATAGTTCAAATGATTGATAAAGAAAATTGGAGTTCAATGTCTTCTGATGTAAAAGGTGAAATTTATGAAGGACTTTTACAGAAAAATGCTGAAGATATAAAAAGTGGCGCAGGTCAATATTTTACTCCTCGTCCTTTAATCAGAGCTATGGTTAAATGTATGAAAATCGAACCTGGAAAAACAATTTGTGATCCTTGTTGTGGTTCAGGAGGATTCTTACTTGCTTCTCAGGATTATCTTGTAAAGAATTATTCACTTGATAAAGATCAGAAATTATTCCTTAAGAATGAAACATTTAAAGGAAATGAACTTGTTGCAACAACCTATAAAATGTGTTTAATGAATCTCTACCTCCATGCAATTGGTGATTTATATTCAGATAATATCCCAGTTGTACAAGGAGATTCTTTGCTTTCTGATCCAGGATATAGAGTTGATTATGTTCTTACAAATCCACCTTTTGGAAAGAAATCTTCAATTTCTTTTACAAATGATGAAGGTGAAGAGGAAGAAGATGAACTTGTGTATAACAGAACTGATTTCTGGACAAAAAGTTCAAACAAACAACTTAATTTTATTCAACATATAAACACACTCTTAAAAAATACAGGAAAAGCTGCAATTGTAGTTCCTGATAATGTTTTATTCGAAGGTGGTGCTGGAGAAACCATAAGAAGAAAGCTTTTTGAAACAACAGACTTCCACACTATTCTTAGACTTCCTACAGGTATTTTCTATAAACCAGGAGTAAAGGCAAATGTAATTTTCTATGATAAGAAACCAGCTTCTCCAGATATTCAAACAAAAGAAGTATGGATTTATGATTTTAGAACTAACATTCATTTTACCTTAAAACAAAATCCATTAAATGATTCTTCACTTGATGATTTTATTAAATGTTATAATCCAGATAATCGTCATGATAGAAAAGAAACATGGAGTGAAGAAAACCCTGAAGGTAGATGGAGAAAGTTTACATATGAAGAATTAAGTAAAAGAGACAAGTTAAGCCTTGATATTACATGGCTTAAAGATAAATCACTTTCTGATTTGGATAATCTTCCTGAACCTGAAGTATTAGCAGATGAGATTTTGGAAAACTTACAAAGTGCTTTGGATTCTTTTGCGGAATTAAAAAGTAAGATTAAGAAATAAACGTATTATATATATAAAATTAGGAGATAAATAAAATGGCAGAAGCAAAATTTACATGGATACCATTCTACAAAGAATTGGCTCAAAAAGTTCTTGAATATAAAGATAAACGAAAGGAATTAATGGAAATTGTTTATTCTTTGCCAGAAAAATATACAAGCTTTTTACAATGGAAACCGGAGGATGGTTCTGGTGTTACAAATCCTGAATTTGATCCATTCTCATTCTTTGGAATTTTTAATCGTGGTTGGACAATTGAAAACAGAAAGGAAATACTTTCTTTTTTTAAGAAAAAGTTTTCTTTAAAATCAAATCTTCCTGAAGATTTTGAAGGTATTCCTGTACTTGATAATAGACGTTCATTTTTTATTACAAGAAATGCACCTGATTTTTCAGAAGAATTCTTAAACGCTTATTGGGAATTATTTGAAGCGGTTGTAACTAATTCTGATGATTTCCAAATGGTTTATGACCAACTGAACTCTATGAGACCAATAACTTATGGTCTAACATTTATGATGTATTGTATTAATCCTGATAATTTCTTTTCTCTTGATACAAACAGCAGAAATTACTTGAAAAAATATGGTATTGATATAGATACTCTTCCAAATGGAAAACAATATTCTGAACTAAGAAATACAATACAAGAAAAAATGAAATCTGGAGAAATCGAAGAAAAATCTTTTTCTTCATTTTCACAGAACTCTTGGAAACAGGAACCTGAAGAATCGACAAATGTAAAACGATGGACATATGCAGCAGGTGAAAATTCGCGTCTTTGGGGAGAATTCTATAAAGCCGGAATAATGGCTATTGGTTGGGATGGCACAGGCAATCTTAATGAATACGATAATAAAGAAGATATAAGAAAAAAAGTTGTTGAACTTTATCGTGATGATCCAAATGCAACTGCTAAAAATGATACAATCTGCCTATGGCAGTTTGCTAATGAAATTCATATTGGTGATATTATTTATGTAAAACATGGACGTAAACAATTATTTGGACGAGGCATTGTTGAATCAGATTATTATTACGATGAAACTAGAAGCGAATATCAACATTGTAGAAAAGTTAAATGGACTCATAAAGGAGAATGGAATTTAAACTCTCCTACAGCATTGAAGACACTTACAGATGTAACACGGTATACAGGTTTCTGGCAAGAATTTGAAGAAATCATACAAGGAAAGAAAGCGGAAGCAACTGTCACAACACATGAAAGTATTCCTCTTAATCAGATTCTTTATGGACCACCAGGAACTGGAAAAACTTATGAAACTAAGAAACTTGCTGTAAAGATTTGTGAAGGTTTAGATTTAACAAATCGTAATGATATTACTTCCCATTATAAAAAACTTATTGATGACGGTCGTGTAGTATTTACTACTTTCCATCAGTCTATGAGTTATGAGGATTTTATTGAGGGAATAAAACCTGTAACAAAAGATGAAGAAGGAACTGAACTTGAAACAATGAAATATAAAGTTCTTCCTGGTATCTTCAAGAAAATTTGTGAAAAAGCTAGAAAGTCTTCTGAAGTAAATGGAACTGATAATTTTAATAAATCTTGGATTAATCTGATGGATTATCTTGAAGAGAAAGAATCTGTAACAATTAAATCTATAAATGGAAAAGCAGATTTTACAATAATCCAGAATACAACAGGAACTGGATTAATGACAGATGAAGAACATCCAAAATACTTTAGCAAAGAACAATTGTATAGAGTTTATAAAGGAGAAAAAGGAGTACCTGCTGGCGGACATGATAATTATAGAAAAGCCATAGTTGAGAATTTTATGAAAAAAGAAGCATCAATTGGCCTAGAAAAATATGAGCCACCAGTTAATTCAGGTAATAAATTGCCGTATCTTCTTATAATTGATGAAATCAACCGTGGAAATATTCCTCAGATTTTTGGAGAATTAATTACATTGATTGAAGATTCTAAACGTGAAAACTCAAGTGATGAGATTTCTGTAACATTACCATATAGCGGGGAACAATTTACAGTACCTTCAAATCTATATATTTTAGGAACAATGAATACTGCGGACCGTTCAATTGAGGCTCTTGATACAGCTCTTCGCAGACGTTTTGTTTTTGTGGAAAAAATGCCTGACTCAAAAAAACTTGAAGTTGTTGATGGAATTGATTTAACAGCTATGCTTAACACAATGAATTCTCGTATGGAATATCTGTTAGACCGTGACCATACAATAGGACATGCTTATTTTATAAATGTTAAGAGTGTTGAAGATATTAAAAATGTTTTTGCAAATAAAATTATTCCTCAACTTCAGGAATACTTCTACTCTGACTGGAAAAAGATTCAACTTGTTCTTGGTAACACATTTATTAGGGAAAAGAATCTTACTGCAATTTTTGGAAATATCGCAACAGATGAGTATTTTAATTCTGATAAAAAGCAATATGAAATTGCTCCTGCAGATGAATGGGATTTTACTTTAAGTTCAACGGTTATTTCTGAGTAATGAAAGTTTATAATATTACAGTTTTTGAACACCAGGTTTTGAAGGTTGGTACAAAGGGCTTTTCTCAAAAACACTTTGACTCACTTTCAAAATGGTTGTTCAAAAATCAGACAACAGAAGATAATTCTCAATACTTTTCACTAGTAGACCATGGTGTAAAATTTAAATCTTGGGTTGGTATTCTTCAGATTGGAAATACCTATATTGAAGTATTACCAAAGATTTCAAATCAGAATGATTCTCCAGAAGTACAAAATGAATGGCGTAACCGTCTATGTAAAATGCTTTGTGTTACAAAAACTCTAGATATACGACAGACAGAAAATACTAGCCAAAGTACATTCGAACATACTTTATGGGAAATCTTTTATCGTTATTATCTTAATCTTGTACAAGATTTAATAAAATCAGGTTTGATAAAATCTTATAGACATGAAGAAGCAAACAGAACAGCCTTAAGAGGAAAATTACTTTTCTCAAAGCAGATTACAAAAAATCTTATTCATCAAGAAAAGTTCTACACTGATGCTTCTGTGTATAATAGAGATTCATTATTAAATCAGGTAATTTTAAAAGCTTTACGAATAATTTCTACAAGTCCTTTAATCTTTAATGATGCAAAATCAATACTAGAATCCTTTGAAGATATTCAAGATATTGTTCCTAAAAAAATTAATTGGGAAAAAGTTGAATTATTAAAAAAGGAAAGAAAAACAGAAAAGTACCAGTATGCACTTTCTTTTGCAGAATTGATTATTAAAGGAACTAATCCTGATTTAAATTCTGGCTTTTATTCAGTAACTGGAATTATGTTTGATATGAATGCTCTGTTTGAAAAATATGTAGCTCAAAGAATGTCGCATTTCTTTCCTAACAAAATATTTGCTCAGAAAGGTGCAAGATTTTGGGAAACTCGTTTGGCTATACCAGATATTATTTATAAAAAGAATAAAAATGAAAGCATAATTTTTGATACAAAATGGAAAAAGCTTACAAATAAAACCGATATCGCTTCTGGAGATATATTTCAACAATATGTTTATTGCAAACTCTTTGGCGCTAAAAAGGCTTTCTTAATTTACCCTTGGTATGCAAGTTTAGATTTTGGAGAAGTTTTATTTGAAGAGTCGATTTCTGACAATGATTTAGAATTATTAAAAGCTTCATACTATAACGTAAAAGAAGAAAACACTTCTTTAGGAATTATCTTCTGGAGGTGGAAGGATTGAAATATTCAGAACTATTTGAGCCAGAGCCTGAAAACTGGGGATTACGTGGTGATCCATTTTTATGGCGTGAATTGAAAGAACACTTCGGAGATAAAGAGATTCCTGATGACGAAAGCACCCTTTATCTTTCAATATTCAGATATTGTTGTGATAGATGTAAGGTTGGCCTTAATATGGCTGAAACGGCCTTTGTTGAAGACTATGCAAAAGGCGGAATGTCGTCTGGAGAAGTAAGCTGTAAATGGTGGCGTGCAACCGGAATTCCTCTTTTGTTAAAAAGAGCCGCATATGAAAAACCTGATTTTGCATATTATTTCGACTATGTTTTTTATAAAACTACAAATACACCTGGTTGGGAAATTGCATTCGTTGCCTTTGGACCAAACAATTCAATAGAAAACATAATTAAACATAAAAGAAAATGGATAGAAACTAAAGTATTCTGTGGTACAAAGACAGACAAATATTACTCACCGATGTTTCCAATGATTCTTTCACCTAATGAGATGCATCATTACAGTCCTTGGATATACAGCCTTGAATTAAACAGATATTTTCTTCCAGATGACATTATTCCTTACCCAAACTCCGAAGCTAAACAGAAAGATTTTTCTTATGAAATTATTTTAAAAGATGAAACTGATGAGCATTACACTGATATCAATGATGATTTAGATATAATGTATGATTGTGATAAGCAAATTGAAAAAAGAAATTGCTTTGGCTATATTGCGACACTTAAAATCAATGACTCAGTAAAAATGCATATAGATTTTTGTGACTGCTATTATGAAATGTTTTCAAACATGCTTTATGAATTAAAAGAAAAAAAATATGCCTACTGTATATTAAGTAATTGTGATTATTATAAATTCTTATTCTGGGATAATGGCGATAAAATCAGATTCAAGATACAGAATTACAATCTGAAAACACAGGTAGAAGAACCTGTTGATATTGAAATGCCTAAAGAAAAGTTCATTAAAATATTTTTAAAAATGCTTTGTGAACTCCAAAAGAATCTTGATAATTATAAAAAGAAATTTAAGCGATGTGTAGAAACTATTGGCGAAGTTGATTATTCAAAATTAAATTTTGAAACTTGCTGCCCTTATTTTCATAATGTTAAATACATTGATCATGATAATAAATTAATAAACATCGAAAATAAAAGTATCCCTTTTAGTCCTGTTATGAAAAAAGATTATAAGGAATCAAAAAATGAAACAGACAATTCTTCTGAAAAATTAAACATACATTATTATCTTGATGAAAATGATTTTGTTTGGGTTGAAAATGATAAACGCGTTTATAGATATAATTACAAAACCGGTGGACTTATTCCAACAGATAACTCTGTAGACTTAATGAAATGGCATGAGTTTCCTGAATGTGAATTACCGGATATGATTAAATTAAAACAGAATTTGTTTAGCCAAGATGTTTCCGACTAATTGGAAAAACATTCCTATCTTGTCCACAATCTTTCCGAAACTATACAGTTTTAAGACACATTTGTAGAAAAAACGCCCAATTGCTTTAATAAATCCCGTTTTACAATTTCCCTATGATGATTCAGGGAAAGAGCTGCACACTGACTGTGGCAAAAGACGGTTACTATTATCCACTACCTTACAGCGAGGAAACTGTACGCAC
>JAIKYZ010000132.1 GCA_024682655.1 Treponema sp. | reverse complement strand
AAAAAAAAAGGTCTGAGGGATAATTTATGAAGAGTGAAAATAATGAAAATATAAGTGGCTTAGGAAAAATCATTGGGATTACTCTGGTTTTCCTTCTTTTAGGTCTTATTTCCTCTTTTGTTATTGGATTTGTAAAAGAAGTAACTTTTCCTATCCCAAAAAAATCCCTTTCTCTATATAAAGTTCTTTCTTCAATAGAATACTTTTTTGCATTTCTTCCTCCTGTTTTAATTACCGGTTATGTTGTAAGTTGTGCCGTTTATTTTGGACATAATTCTGGCGGCAGTTTTGATAGATTTTCTAAAGCAATGTTTGGTCGTTACAAAAGTGTTATGATTACCGCCATTGTTTGTTCAGCCCTGCTTACTTTTGGAAATGAAATCTTCCTGGTTGGAATAAAAAATCAAAAGAACAGTATTGAAAACCGCTTTAAAATCGTAAATGAATATTTGAGTGTAGGACAGAGTCTTTTTGATAATGGTTTTTACGAAAGATCTATGTATTATGCCGATGCAGTTTTATCTTTAGACCCGGAAAATAAATCTGCCCTTAAATTAAAAGATGATGCCGATGTTGAAATCAATAAAATTAATAATGCTGATTACAGATTTAAATTATATGAGACAGTAAATGATGAGTTAAACACTGTGGATAAAGTAGAAATCAGTCAAAAGCAATTGTATGATGTTTATCAGTGTTTGTTAAAAGCTCAGACTGCCTATGAAAATCAAAAGTGGTTTGATGCTCATTATTATGCTCAGATGGGATTAAATCTTGCCAGCCCAAAAGATCCAAACTTAACAACTCTACAATCAATATCAACTTCTTCCTGGAATAATCTTTCGGAATTGCATAAAGTTACTAAAACTGAAGAACAGAAAATCTTTGCCCGAAAATACGAAGGTTATCTGGCCCTTGTTGAAAATGATGACTTAAATGCCTATTACATTTTCCGGGAACTTTATCAGACTTCCAGAGAATTACAGCATGATCCTGATGTTACCTTCTATCTGGAGGTTGCCGAAGCCAGACTTAAAGAACGTTATTTCTTTG
This sequence comes from Treponema sp., assembly GCA_024682655.1. Classification (GTDB taxonomy): domain Bacteria; phylum Spirochaetota; class Spirochaetia; order Treponematales; family Treponemataceae; genus Treponema_D. The sequence goes on along the minus strand of JAIKYZ010000132.1, from coordinate 14,317 downwards.
TAGATGAAACAATTGAATTAAATAGTTTTGAAAAATCAAATGATATTTTCTTTTCTATTCCATATAAAGATGGTTCAAAAGATATAGTTTATTTTAAGGGTTTAAGAGATGTTGCTCGAACAGGAAGAGCTATTCAATATGTAAGAGATTTAACTGTAGTTACAATCGAAAGTGATGGCCAGGTTTCCAGAAAGATGACTGTGCCTTACGCTAAGATTCTTCCGGTTGATATTAAATCTATGAATTCGACTACAAAAATGCTGATGGGTATTGATGATTCAATTAATTCACTTCCATATATAATGTTGAATTCTGTGGGACGAGATAAACCTAATACTCAAATTAAACCTGTTTACACATATTATAATGAAGATGAAGGTCCAAATCCTGAATATCTTTTACTTCCTATTTCTTATGATGATTTCCTTCTTGTAGAATCTTCGTCAATAAATCCAGATTCTGTTCCATTTACTACCTTACTTAAACTGGTTAATAAGGCTAAGACTTATGGATTTTCGGCAGAAGTTTACAAACAGGTTTTGATGGATAGGATTTTTTATCCACTTTTCATTATGACTTTATTTATTTTCCTGGCCATACTTTCCTGGCACAATAGAATTGGTAATGAACAGTTGTTTAAGATGTCCTGGGTTTTATCCTTTCCATTCCTTTATTTTATTGCCTATTGTTCTTACGGAATATTGAAATATGTTTTCCAGCTTTTGAATTATACCCTGCTGGTAAGTAATCAGAATTTTGCTCTGGTAATGTTGATTAGCTCTGGAGTATATATTTTTATATTCATTATATTCTCTTTGCGTTTCTTATCTTTGCGGGCAAGGTTATAAAAACTATTCTTAAACTTGATATTAATAAATCATAGTATTAAAATGTTTGCATTATGAATTTAGAGTTACTAGATAAAACGGTACGTCGTGTTCCTGATTTTCCAAAGCCAGGAATTTTGTTTTATGATATTACAGGTGTTTTAGTTAATCCTGACGCCTTTAAGTTTGTCCTTGATAAAATGTATGATCTTTATAAAGATTCCCATTTTGATGCCGTAGCAGGTGTAGAAAGCCGTGGTTTTATTTTTGCGGCTCCTTTTGCAGAAAGAATGGGAATCCCTTTGATTTTAATTCGTAAAAAGGGAAAGTTACCTGGAGAAACTTATCAGTGTTCTTATGCATTGGAATATGGTACAGCTACAATTGAAGTTCATAAATCTGATATTAAAAAGGGACAGAAAATCCTTGTTATTGATGATTTAATTGCAACTGGTGGAACTTTGGCTGCTACAAAAAATCTAGTAGAACAGGGTGGTGGACAGGTTACAGATTTCTTTGGTGTAATTGGACTTCCTGCCTTAAATTATGAAAAAGTATTGTCTCCATGCAAGGTCACAACCTTAATCAATTATGATGGAGAGTAGGTATTAAAATGATAAAACTTCCTAAGAATTACAAACCAATTTTAAATTCAAAAGAAACAGAACATGCAATTGTTGCTATTAAAGATTTTTTTCAGCTTGCCTTATCAACTGAGTTAAATCTTACTCGTGTTACAGCACCTTTATTTGTTGGGGCTGGCACAGGTATTAATGATGATTTAAACGGTGTAGAAAGACCTGTAAGTTTTCCTGTAAAAGCTTTGAACGAAGCAAAAATGGAAATTGTTCAGTCTTTAGCAAAATGGAAAAGATTAAAAGTAACAGAAATGGGTCTTGAAGCAGGATTTGGAATTTACACAGATATGAATGCTCTTCGTCCTGATGAAGAACTGGATGCAATTCATTCTATTTACGTAGACCAGTGGGACTGGGAAATGGCTATTGATCCAAAAAATAGAACCGTTTTCTTCCTGCATGAGATTGTAAAGAAAGTTTACCGCTGTATTCAAAGAACTGAATTCTTCCTTTATGACCGTTATCCAGAAATTAAACCAATTTTGCCAAAAGATATTAAAATTCTTTACGCTGACGATTTGGCCAGGGAATATCCAAAACTCACTCCAAAAGAAAGAGAAGACAAAGTAACAAAAGAATATGGAGCCGTATTTATTACCGGTATTGGTGGAAAACTTCCTGATGGAAGTATTCATGACGGCCGTGCTCCTGACTATGATGACTGGATTACAGAAAGTGGTGATGGTCACAGAGGTTTAAACGGAGATATTCTTTTATGGAACCCAATCCTTGAACGTGCTTTTGAAATCTCTTCTATGGGTATTCGTGTTTGCCCAGAAAGTCTTAAGGCTCAGTTGGAAGAAAGAAACTGTCCTGAAAGAGCAAAATTCGACTTCCATTCACGTTTATTAAATGGAGAATTAACTCAGACTTTAGGTGGTGGTATTGGTCAGTCTAGAATCTGTATGTTCCTTTTAAGAAAGGCTCATATTGGAGAAACTCAGGTTAGTGTTTGGACTGACGAAATTAAGAAAGATTGTAAGAAACACGGAATTACTCTTTTATAATCTTAAAAAAAACAATAAATTGAATTCCCGCAGGTGCTGTTAAAAATCATAAGTCTGCGGGATTTTTTTTATAATTTTGATTCAGGGGTTAATACAACCCCTGAAAACGAGCGATGCAAGGCTTTAATCGTACGCGTGCCTTGACTCGACGTATTGTTATCAAAGAGAATTGTTTATGGTAAAAGAATATAATTTTAAATCTGAAGAAATTGAAAGTCAGATTGAAGCTTTGTCAGAAAAAGGAATCACAGAATTTACAATTCATGATCAGGCTATCGCAAAAGATAAAAAACGCCTTATCAAGATAATTAATCTTATTGAACGTTATGCCCCAGAACTTTATGTAAATATTTATGTTGATGCTTCGGTTATAGACAGAGATTTAGTTTCTGCGGCAAGTAAATTATTTCTTTCTTTTGATATTCCCCTTGATTGTCAGGAAAAGGGTGGAAAAATCCTCTTTGATAAAAAATATTATTCAAATAAGGCTAAATTATTAAACGACTTTGGAATTGTTTTTGGTTTTTATCTGAATTATGCTCTTTTGCCAGGGGATTCTATGAAATCTTTTATGGAACGTCTGGATTTTGCCCTCCAGCAGTATCCAAATCATATAGATTTTCCTCAACTGGAAGCTGGAGCCGGGGAAGATGGAATTTGTCCAAAAGCAACAGGAACTTTTTCTCCTCAGGATATTAGATATTGCAGGGATCTTTCCTTTTCTTGTTCAACTTTTTATAGTGCCGGAAGAGCTGTTCCCTGGTTTTTGTGTGTATTAAAACCTCTTAGAATTTATCCTTCTGTATTTCTTGCAGATTTTGCTGAATGGCAGCGCTGTAACAATTGCGATTTTAAGAGTGGTTTTGATCCCCAGAAAGAAAGTCATAAAGCAATCGAAAAAATGCAGCTTTTATTTCTGGAAGAAAAATTAGAAGAAAAGCATGCTTCTGAATATAAAACTCTTGTAGAAGATATTGTTCGCTTAAATGGTGCTATGTCCAGACTTGCAGGGGAAGGTCAGGAATCTCTGCTTGAAGTTTCCTACAGTCCAGATGATATTTTTAGTCCGGAAATTTTTGATTTGGAATCCTTTGTCGAAAACGTTTGTATGATGAATTGTAAAGTTCGTATATTTGCAGGTCAGGAAGGTCCTGATTATGAGATTTTAAATTAAGCTATGTCTGAAGTATTTGAATTTTCCACAAGTCAAAAAATCCGCATAGATGAATATTTGCGTAAAGAATTGCCTCAAAAACTGTCCCAGGAACTAAGAGCCGAGATTTCTAATTCTAAGATACGGCGTTTGATTCTTGCCGGGGCAATTCAGGTAAATGGAAGACTGGTTTTTAGGCCTTCTTTTGAATTAAGGGGCAATTCTAAAATCAAAGTCACTTTTGAAAAAGATAAATTCTTTTTTGAAAAACAGCCTGATGATATAAAATTTCAGGTCTCAAAAAAAGATATTCTTTTTGAAGATGAAAATCTTATTTTTGTAAATAAACCAGCCTTTTTTCCCGTTGAACAGACAATCGTCGGAAATAGAGATAATTTACACGATTCTCTTGTTGATTATTTATGGAAGCAAAATCCTGAACTTAAAAATCCTCCTTATGTAGGAATAATGCACCGTTTGGACAGGGGAACTTCCGGGGTGATTTTATTTTCAAAAAACCGGTCAATTAATAAAGCTGTTTCGCAAATGTTCAGCCAACACAGATTTACAAAAAAATACCTTGCTCTGGTAGAAAAAAATCCAAACTACAAAGTGGGCGATTCTTTTACCGTTGAATTTTTTATGGGTAGAATTTCTTCTAAGAGTCAGACTGGAAAATGGGGAAAGGTAAAAGAAGAAGATGGCGGGGATTTTTCAAAAAGTGATTTTAAAATCCTAAAAGAATGTAGGGTGGAAAATAAAGATTGTTTTCTTATTGAATGTAATTTATTCACTGGCAGAACTCATCAGATACGCCTTCATTTAAGTTCAAAAGGTCTTCCGATTTTGGGAGATGAATTATATGGAGGGAAAATAGCTAAAAGGATTTATCTACATTCTCAGGAACTTTCCTGCGAGTGTGAGGATTTGAATCTTCACTTTAAGGTTATTGCTCCCTGTGACTTTGCTTGAAAGATTTGTAAAATTAAGTAAAATATTTCAAAAAATTTTATTATTTTTATTGACGAAATAAAGTTCAAATTATTAACTTTTAATTTAAAGGATTTGAAAAAATTATTCTTGAGGAATGTTTAAATTGAATGGCTAAAATATCGCCATTCAATTTAACTTAGAGTTTCTTGCGAAACTCTTATATTGTTAATCAAATATCCTCGGTTGTTGAAACAACCTGCGGTATTTGATTTTAAGGGACGTAGAGATGGCTAAAGAAGAACAGCAGCAGGAAAATGTTGCTGAAGAACAGGAAAAAGAAAAAAAAGCAGAAGATGTAGCTGAAGCTCAAACAGAAGAAACTTCAGATAAGGCTTCTGACGAAAAAGCTGAAGAAGAAGCAAAAGAGCAGAGCCCAGAAGAAAAAATTCAGGCTCTTGAAAAAGAAATTGCTGAACTTAAAACTCAGGCTTTGTACAAGGCTGCAGAAAATGATAACTGGCGCAAACGTATGATGCAACAGAAGGAAGAAGCAGTTGCTTATGCTAATGCTTCTTTACTTGGAGATTTATTAGACAGTCTTGATAATTTTGATAGAACTCTTGATGCTGCCAAAGATGCAAAAGATGCTAAATCAATTGCTGATGGAATCAAGATGATTAATAAGGGTCTGGTTCAAATGCTGGAAGATAAATATGGTTTAGCTGCTTATGGAAAAGAAGGAGATGAATTTAATCCTGAAGAACATGAAGCAATTGGCCGTGTTGAAGAAGAAGGTGTAAAAAGCCAGACTGTAAAACAGGTTTATCTTAAAGGTTATAAACTTAAGGATAAAGTAATTAGACATGCTAAAGTTATGGTTAGCGTGCCAAAAGAGTAAAATAAATTTAGGAAATTAAAAATCTGGGTAGTGGGATTTGCGCTATCCAGGACAAAGGATTACATTTGCTGAGCAATTGGGAAATGTAAGTAATATTTTAAGGAAAAGGAAATAAATTAATAATCCGGATGGTGCTATACCAGAACGTCAAGGCACGCTACGCTTAAAGCCTTGACATTCTGGTTTACTAGCACTATCCGGGATACAAAGGATTACATTTGCTGAGCTATACAAGTTCGTCAAGGCACGCTACGCTTAAAGCCTTGACAAACTTGTTTAGTAATGTAATCCAGGAGGATAACATTACTATGGGAAAGATTATTGGTATTGACTTGGGAACAACAAACTCTTGTGTTGCTGTAATGGAAAACGGGGAACCTGTTGTAATTCAGAATTCTGAAGGTGGAAGAACAACTCCATCTATTGTTGGTTTTACTACTAAGGGAGATCGTATTGTTGGTGCTCCTGCTAAAAACCAGATGGTTACAAATCCAAAGAACACTATTTATTCTATCAAACGTCTTATTGGACACAGATTTGGTGAATTAAAAGGTGAAGCAACAAAAATGCCTTATAAGATTGTAGATAATGGATCTGACTGTCGTGTTGAAGTAGAAGAAGGTGGACAGAAGAAAGTTTACTCTCCACAGGAAATTTCTGCATTCATTCTTCAGAAGATGAAAAAGACTGCTGAAGATTATCTTGGTTCAGAAGTTACAGAAGCCGTTATTACAGTTCCTGCTTACTTTAACGATGCTCAGCGTCAGGCAACAAAAGATGCTGGTAAAATTGCAGGTTTGGAAGTAAAACGTATTATCAACGAACCTACTGCTGCTGCTCTTGCCTTTGGTTTTAATAAAGACCAGTCTAAAGAAAGAACAATCGCTGTATACGACCTTGGTGGTGGTACATTTGATATTTCTATCCTTCAGTTGGCTGATGGTGTATTTGAAGTTCTTTCTACAAACGGTGATACACATCTTGGTGGTGATGACTGGGACCGTACAATTGCTAACTGGCTCATCGATGAATTCAAGAAAGATACAGGTATTGACCTCTCTGCAGATCCTATGGCTATGCAGCGTCTTCGTGAAGCAGCTGAAAATGCTAAGATTTCTTTGTCAAATCAGACAACTACAGATATCAACCTTCCATTTATTACTGCTGATGCTACTGGTCCAAAACACTTACAGAAGAATTTGACTCGTGCTCAGTTTGAACAGATGACAGAATCTTTGTTCGAAAAGACTAAGGAACCTTGTAGAAAGGCTTTATCAGATGCAAATCTTTCTGCTGATAAAATTGACGAAGTAATCCTTGTTGGTGGTTCTTCTCGTATGCCTAAAGTTCAGGAAGTTGTTAAATCAATTTTCGGAAAAGAAGGTAGCCGTGCAGTAAATCCTGATGAAGCTGTTGCTGTTGGTGCTGCAATTCAGGGTGGTATCCTTAATGACGATGTTAAACAGGATATTCTCTTGCTTGACGTTACACCACTTTCACTTGGTATTGAAACAATGGGTGGAGTTTGTACAAAACTTATCCCAAGAAATACAACAATCCCTACAAAGAAGAGTCAGATCTTCTCTACAGCCGCTGATGGACAGACAGCTGTAACAATCCACGTACTTCAGGGTGAACGTGAAATGGCAGATCAGAACCGTACACTGGGACGTTTCGATTTGACTGGTATTCCTTCAGCTCCACGTGGTGTTCCACAGATTGAAGTTTCTTTTGATATCGATGCTAACGGTATTGTTCACGTTTCTGCAAAAGATATGGGAACAGGAAAAGAACAGCACATCCAGATTACTTCATCTTCTGGTTTAAGCGATGCTGAAATTGATAAGATGGTAAAAGATGCTGAAGCAAATGCCGCTGCTGATAAAGCAAAACGCGAAAGTGTTGATGCTCGTAACGAAGCAGACAGTTTGATTTATGCTACAGAAAAATCAGTAAAAGAACTTGGCGACAAGGTTGATGGTGCTGAAAAACAGAAGATTGATGATGCAATTGCTGCTTTGAAACAGGCTCTTCAGGGTGATAATACAGAAGAAATCAAAGCTAAGACAGAAGAATTAAAACAGGCTTCTTATAAGATTGCAGAAGAAATCTATAAACAGCAGGGTGCCCAGGGTGCTGCTCAAGGTGCAGGTCCTGACGCTGCTTCTGCTGGTACTGCTGAAAATGCTGAATCTGCCGGAGAAAAGAAATCTGGTTTTGATAAGGGCAATGCAGACGACGTTGAATACGAAGTAAAAGATGATAAATAGGCTGAAGTCAAAGGTTAATTAATCTTAGGGTTAATTAACTTTTGTAAAAATGGCTTAGGTCTAGATTGATTAGATTTTGATTAATCTTGAGAAAGACCCTTGTCTTATTGTAAGGCGGGGTCTTTTTTTGATATATTAGAATATCGAATTTTAGGTTGGATTAAGGTATGGCAAAACGAGATTATTATGAAGTTTTAGGAATAGACAAATCAGCTGATAAGGAAACAATCAAAAAGGCTTATCGTAAACTGGCTGTAAAATATCATCCTGATAGAAATCCTGGAAATAAAGAGGCTGAAGATAAATTTAAGGAAGCAACAGAAGCTTACGAAGTATTGTCTGATGATCAAAAAAGACCTATTTATGACCAGTATGGTTTTGCCGGACTCGATGGAATGGGTGGCGGCGGCGGTGGTGCCCAGTATTCTCATGCCTTCCATGATTTTAGTGACTTATTCGGTGGAGCCGGTGGCGGTTTTTCTGATATTTTTGACAGTATTTTTGGCGGAGGTTTTGGATCTTCTTCTTCAAGAAGCAGAAGTTCTGGTCCAGCCGCAGGTGCAAGTTTACGCTACGATTTGCACATAAGTTTTAAAGATGCTGTTTACGGAACAACTGCAGACATTCACTTTAGACACAACGAAGCTTGTGATATTTGTCATGGAACTGGTGGGGCTTCAGGAGCAACTAAAAAAACTTGTCCAACTTGTGGTGGAGTAGGTCAAGTTCGTCAGGGAAACGGCTTTTTTACTATTCAGCAGACATGTCCAACTTGTAGAGGAAAAGGAACTGTTATAGATAAACCTTGTTCTGCTTGTAGAGGTACAGGTATTCAGGAAAAGAACAAGATGATGTCTCTTAAAATCCCTTCTGGCGTTGATAATGGAAAGAGAATTGTTGTTCATGGTCAGGGTGATGTAGGCGAAAACGGAGGTCCAGCAGGAGACTTAGTTGTTGTTTTACACGTTGATTCTCATCAGAATTTTGAAAGAGACGGCAACGATTTATACTGTGCTGTTCCAGTTTCATTTACCCAGGCAATTCTTGGCTGTGAAATTCAGATTACTTCTTTGGATGGAAAAAAAGTTTCAATCAAAGTACCAGATGGTACAGTTAATGGCAAACTTCTTAGAATCAAAGGAGAAGGAGTTCCAATTTCAGGTTCAAGTCGCAAGGGTGATTTGTACGTAAAAATTATGGTTCAAACTCCAAGTCATATTTCATCAAAACAAAAAGATTTGTTGAGACAGTATATGGAACAGGAAAATCCTAGTACAGAACCAAATCTTATGAATCTTTCAAAACTTGGTAATTAGTTTTTAATTTTTTACCTGGAGGAAAAGCCTTAAAAACCTGATTTTTTTGCAAAGTCAAGTTTTTAAGGCTTTTTGCATTTTAAACTTTTTCCGCAATTGTGCCGATTATATGTTAGAATAGAAAAAATGGGTTTAAATCCCTTTTATATAAGAGGTTAACATGTATAAAACAAGGAAAAAGTTTGTATTCGCCTTAGTTGTTGCAGTAGCAATTATTCTTTTTGTACTGCTAGCATTATTCCTTTTACCTGTAAAAACTAATCAGGGCAAGTCTATTTATTCATTAATTGTTCCTGCTCTTCTTTTTCTGGTAGTAGTTTTCTGGGCAGACCGAATTAAAAGTCTGGTTATGATCCAAGTTCGTCATAAAACTCTCGAATCTGGTGAGACTACTCTTTTAAATAATTTTATTGATAAACTTAGATTCTGTTATTCGCTTGAAGATTTTTACGAAGTAATTGCCGATACCTTGGAAAAACAGGGAGATTGTTCTGTTATCCTTGTTGATAGATCAAAAAATTATACCTTGTACAATAGTCCAACTCGTCTTTGTAATGCAGAAACTACAAAAAATAAATTAAATCAGAACTATACTGACAGCTGGGAAGATGGATTTTTCTTCCTGGACCGTCATATTGGTGTGACTTCAAATTATAAAAAGGCCCGTGGATTTTTTATGTGCTGCGAAAAACAGCATTTTTATGTTTTCTGCCGTTATACAAGACTTTTTGATATTGATGTTTATTCACGTCTTTTTGAAGAATATAAACGTTTTATTTCTCGTCTTAAGACTGTAACTACCTTGTCTGAAATCTCTGCTACAACAAAGGAATGGGAACAGCTTGCCGAAACACAGCAGTCCTTCCTTCCTCAGAAGATTCCAAACATTCCAAAACTTAAAATTGCTACTTATTTCCGTCCATTGGTAAACGTATCTGGAGACTATTTCTCTATTCTTCCAATTGATCAGAATAAAACTCTTTTAATGTTAGGGGACGTATCTGGTAAAGGTCTTCCTGCCGCCCTTATTATGGGTTTGGTAATGAATACAGTAAAGATTGTAGAAGATAAAGAGGATCTTGTTGGTTTAATTCATGCTGTTGATAAAGCTATTAAAGGTATGCACCTTCAGGATAAATATACTGTACTTTTCCTTGGACTTGTTGATACAGAAAAAATGAAAATCAGGTATATCAATGCTTCTATGTCGGACCCAATTATTCTTTCTCCATCTCCTGATGGTTACCGCTTAAAACCTCTTACTTCTAATGCTTCGGTTGTTGGTATTTTGGAAATGGGTGATGTTACTGTTGCAGAAAAACGTCTTTTCCGTGGTGACTGTATTTTGATTGCAACTGACGGTGTGTCTGAAGTTATGGATGATGATGGTGTTGAATTAGGTGATACAGATCTTTACAAGAAGACAATCATTGCCGGAGCTGCAAAATCACCTCAGGAAATGGTTAATGATATTGTAGATCTTATCTGGAAATACAATGGTGATAAAAAATTGCATGATGACGTCACAATGATGATTGCAAAGGTGGGTTACTAATATGATTTATATTATCTTAAATTTTGTACTTCTGGCTTTATTGATTTATTTTGCTCATTATCTTGATACAAAAATCAAAGGTAATAATTTTGAAATTTCTGCCTTTTCAATTTCACTTTTGTTTGCCTGTATTGAAGCCGGATTCTTTATTTTAGCCTCAATATTTTCTGGTATCTGGCTGGATAGTATTACAACTCATCTGATGAGAATAGTCTTTGTTTTTGATGCACTCTTTTTTATTCAGATTAGTTTTTCTTTTATTACAATTTCTAATAATAAAAGAAAGGGTATTAAGCGTTTAATTAAGTTTCTTTTGACTGTTTTTGCAATTTACTTAGTTTATGGCCATTTTAAGAGTGTACAGGTATCTGTTGCTAATGGTGTAATTATTGAATCTGAATATTTATTTCCTCCTGAAGCTAGACAGTATTTCCCTTGGACTTGGGTTACTTTGTATACTTCTTTCTTCAGATATTTTTTACCTATTATTTGTTACCTTTCACTGCTGGTTTTGCAGGAATCAAATGCCACTCAGATTGAACATTATCAGACTTTCCTTCTGGGCGTAGGTATTATTATTATGTGGGTTACAAATTATGTAATCCAGTTTATTTCAATAGTATCTCCAAGTTTTAATCTTTTGTTCATGTATGCTTATCTCTTTATGATTACAACTTTGTTCTCTGCCTGGACAAAAAACTCAGTTCCTTCTGGAAAAGGTATTCTTGTTAGTGTACTTAAAGCAGTCCTTTCATTCATTGTACCTGCCTTAATAATTGGAGTTTTATCTTTATTTGCTCAGCCTTTATATACAAACTTTAAACTTAGCTTTGTTTTAGTTTTCTCTGCAGCATCTATTATTCTTATATTCTATTCAATTGCTATTTCTGAATTACTTGGTTCTTCTTCTAAGTTCTATTCTTCAGATTATGAAAAAACTCTTGAAAAACAGCTGGCTTCTATTGATTACACAAATGGTGAAATGGATCAGATTGCCAACAGAATGTATGAAATTATGAAGAGAAGTGTAGAAACTTCTTCAATGGATGTCTTCATTCTTAATAATCAGGGTGAACTTGATGTTGCTTATTCAACAAAAAATATTAATCAAAAATTCTTAAGTACAGATTCAATGTTCGAAACTATGCTTAATGTAAACAGAAACGTAGTTGTAGAAACTGAACTTGAAAAAGAACATGATTTAGCTTCTATTCACGATGAACTTGAAGAATTCTTTAAGAAAACAAAATCTGATGTTTTGTTTGTTTTGAACGAAGGTCATAATATTTTTGGTTTAATCACTTTTGGAACTAAAGTAAGTGGTGACCATTTTAAGACCAGCGACCGAATGATTTTTGAAAAGTTGTATTCTTACTTCTTCGTATTCGGTTATTACATGCGTAATATTTCAAACAAAGATGTAATTGGTGTCGTAAACCGAGAAATTAAAATGTCTTCTCAGATTATTACATCTATTCAGGAAAATATTGATAAAATCAATAACAACAAGTGTGATGTAGGTTATCTTATGGTTCCTGCTCATAACATTGGTGGTGAATTTATTGATTTTATTCGTCTTACAGATACAAGACACCTTTTAGTAGTTGGTGATATTTCTGGAAAAGGTATTGCCGCTTCTATGAACATGGTTATCTTAAAGTCTATTATTCGTACTTACCTTGCCGAAACTCATGACTTTAAGCAGCTGGTTGTTAAAGTAAATTCATTTATTCGTGATAGTTTGCGTAAGGGTACAATCTTTGCAGGTACCTTTGCCTTGATTGATTTTGAAACTGATACTTTGTATTACATCAACTGTGGTATTCCAGCCTTAATGCTTTATACTCAGGTTTACAATAACGTAATCGAAATTCAGGGTTCTGGTCACGTATTAGGCTTTGTAAAAGATATTTCTCCTTATATTTCTGTAAAATCAACAAAATTAAATTCCGGAGATATCATTCTTGCCTGTACAGACGGTCTTATTCAATCTCACTCCCTTCGTGGTGAACAGTTTGGTAAGGAAAGAGTTCAGCAGGCTATTCTGGATAACTCAACTTATCCTGCCCAGCGTATGGCCCAGTTTACTTTTGATGGACTTTTAAAATTTATGTCAAAAGAAATGGAAGACGACGTTTCTATTCTTGTAATTAAATATGGAAACCCAGATGATTTGATTCAGGCTCAGTCCCTTGAAGAAAGTGAAGAAAGCGAGGCAAATGCTGAAGGTTCAGAAAATAATGAAAATCCTGAAAATTCGGAAGAAAATACAGCCCCAACTGAAGAAACTGCAATTTCGGAAGAAAGTCCTGTAGAAAATCAGCCTGATTTAGATTCTTTTGGAGTAGAAGATTCTGAACAGCTTGATATTGAAAATGCAGTAAATGAAAAAAAATCTGAAGAAGTTGAAAAGAAAAACGAACTTCCAGATGACTTTGAATTACCTGAGGGAGTCCCTGATTTAAGTGACTTAGATTCTTTATTAAAAGATGCCGGTTTATAAAAAGGGATGGAGGACTTAAATGGAACAATTAACTATTATTGAAAAAGAAGGTGCCAACTATAAATTGTATGATTTACAGGGAGCTTTGAATGCTTATACCCTTGGTGAATTCCAGACTAAACTTTACGAAGATGTATTAAAATCAAATGTTGTTCTTGATATGTCAGAAGTAACAGAACTGGATCCTGCAGGAATTGGTGTTCTTATGGCTGCCTATAATGATGCAGAAGATAATGGCAGAAAATTATATTTTATGTCTTTGTCTAACGAAGCTGATAAGGCTATTGCGGCAACGGGCTTTAAATATGTGTTTAATCTTATAAACTCAGTTACAGAAGTTAATTAATTTTGTAATAAAAATAAAAAAAAAGCGTCTTCTTGCGAAGACGCTTTTTGCATTTAAGGGTAAACCTTATTATTTAATTACAAGATTTACAAGTTTATCTTTTACTACAATGCATTTTACAATTTCGTGGCCTTCTGTAAATTTCTTAACTGCATCTCTAGAAAGGGCAGTTTCTTTAAGAAGGTCATCTGCTGTACCAGGTTGAGCTTCAAAGGTATCTCTTTTCTTTCCGTTAACCATAACAACAATTGTTTTTACATCATCTTTACCAAAATCATCGTTGATTTTTGGCCAGCTTTCGTAAGCGATTGTGTCTTTGTGTCCTAATCTTTCCCACAATTCTTCACCAAGGTGAGGGGCATAAGGAGAAAGCATTTTTACAAAGTCAGACCACATTGCCTTTGGAACTTCTGGAAGTTTTGAAATTTCGTTGATAAAAATCATCATCTGAGAAATTGCAGTATTGAAGTTCAAAGTTCTTGTATCGTCAGAAACTTTCTTTACTGTCTGAGCAAAAGTTTTTCTGGCAGAAATTAAAGCCTTGTCTTCAAGTTTTCCTGTAATATCAATATCGGACATTGGTTTTTCAGAAACAGCCCAAACTTTTTCAAGGAAGCGGTGAATACCAACAATTCCCTGTGTAGACCATGGCTTAGACATTGTTAAAGGTCCCATGAACATTTCGTACATACGAACTGAATCGGCACCGTAAGATTTAATTTCATCATCAGGATTAACTACGTTCTTCAAAGATTTAGACATTTTTGCAACAATCTGTTCCAATTCCTGTCCTGTAGCTTTTTCGTAGTATTTTCCATCATCCTTCTGTTCAACTTCATCAACTGGAACAAGAGTTTTGTCCTTGCGCTGG
>JAIKYZ010000028.1 GCA_024682655.1 Treponema sp. | reverse complement strand
TTTTACTGGGCTGGTCTGAAAAATCAAAGGGAGTGTTAAGTTCCTTTTCAGAAAGTCCGTCAATCATTTTAATCAGTGCTTCATAGTTTTCTTTTGCGGCGGCTAAAAGGTCGTCTTTTGATTTTGGTCTTGGCATTTTTTCTCCTTGGTAGATGTTCGGGTCAAGCCCGAACATGACAAGCTTTGTCTTTACTGAACATGACACATTTTGTAATTACTGACTTGGCAAGTATGTCATAGTCGAGCTTGACCCGACAATCCATTTTCTACAAAAAAGTATAACACACAAAATATGACAAGTGTGTGTCATATTAAAATAAAATAATTGCATTATTATGCTTTTTCATTTATATTAAAAATAGCTAAAATATTACTTATTTGGCTAAAATATCCGAAGTTAGGAGCTGCCCATGCTTAGTGTTTCTGTTGGAGAAGCAAAAAACAAACTGCCTTACTTTCTTCATCTTGTGGAAGAAAAAAATGAGGAGATACAGATTACTCGTCACGGAAAGCCGGTTGCCTTTATAAACGGAAAAGAGACTGCAGAGAAGGCTGGAAAAAAGCAGAAATTTCTTGATGGAATTAATACCTGGCGGGAAAAATATGCTTATTGTCTGATTTCTAACCAGGAAGTGGATTCAATGTTTGAACGTTCAAAAGAGGATGAGGTTTCTATCAGGCATCCGGAAGATTTTTCTTAAGGGTTAGGGGAATGAAGATTTATTTACTTGATACAAATATTATTTCCGAGCCTACAAAAGTTAGTCCTTCCGAAAAAGTGATAAGGAAGCTTGCAGATAATCTGGATCATTCCTGCATTTCTTCTATTACCTGGGCAGAAGTATTGTCCGGTGTAAAGACTCTTGCTCAAGGAAAAAGAAGAAATGCTCTATTTGATTATTATGTAGAAAATGTTCAAAAGCTTTATGAAATTATTCCTTTTGATTCAAGTTCTGCCAATGTCTATTCAGATTTGTACGAAAGGCTAAAGTCGAAGGGAAAGCCCGCCCAGACCTTTGATTTGATGATTGCTTCAATTGCCATTGCCAATAATCTGATTCTTGTTACAAGGAATCTATCTGATTTTTCTGATATTGCAGAAAACTCCACTCTTATGCTTGAGAACTGGTTTGAAGATAAATAATCCTAAATCCTGTTTTTTTATAAATAAAAGGTGATAGAATATTCTCATGACTTACAACTATCTTTTTTCAACCTATTTACCAGAGCCTGCTTTATTTGAAAGTTTTGGATTTACTCCAGTTAAACAGGGGGCTGGGGAAAATGGCACAGACTCGGATAAGCTTTATTTTTGCAGAAAGGAGCTTAGTCAAAAAGATTTTTATGTTGAGTTTGCTCTAAATCTTTCCAAAAATACATTTGAAGCCCACGTTTTTGATTCAGCAACAAAAGAGCCTTATGTTCTTTTTGATGTGGAAAATGCAGGAGGGGCTTTTGTTGGAAAAATCCGGGAAGAGGTTGGAAAACTGATTGATGATTTTTGCCATCTCTGCTGTAAATCCGCAGATTTAAAAAATGATTATGTATCCTTCCTTGAAAAAAAATTTGCAGCTAAGCCGGAATATCCCTGGGATGATTCCCCAGATTATGGAGTTTTCCGCTGCCCCAATAATAAATGGTTTGCCCTTATGATGCGGATAACTTATAAGCAGCTTTGGAAAGGTGTAAAAGATAGGGAGCTTACACATGCCGAAGAAAAAGTCTGGGTTGTGAATATAAAAGCCGACCAGAATAAAATACCTTCTTTAATTGATAATAAATCAATTTTCCCCGCTTATCATATGAACAAAAAACATTGGATTACAGTGGTGCTTACAGCGGTGACAGATTTTGAAAAATTATGCCAGCTAACAGGGGAAAGCTTTGAGCTGGTGATGAAGAAAGGGAAATAAGCTTCTGTTTTTTGAGGACTGAGGAAAATTGTGAACTTTTAGTAAAAACGCCGGAAGCTTTATTTTTTGTGAGCTGTGATTATCGTGTTATAATATTACTGGTATAAATATGACAATCTGATGTCATATTTATAAAAAATCTTTCGAATATTTATAAAAGCAGGAGTTAGTAATTATGCTTTCAGAAAACATTTTGGCTTTTTTTATAACTTTATTTTGTGCCTTAGTTTATATTGCATTAGCAATCTGGTGTTATAAATCAAAAAAGCCTGTAAATTTCTGGGCCGGTGATAAGATTTCTGCAAACAGAGTTTCTGATGTAAAAAAGTACAATCGGGCAAACGGTCTTATGTGGCTTATTTACAGTCTCTTTTGGATAGCAACGGCCATTGTGTCTTTGTTTAATGTTGCAATTGGTGGCATTTGCATTGGAATCTGCTGTGCTGGAATAATTGTTTTAATTATCATTTATCTCAATATATCTAAAAAATACCTAAGAAATACCTAAATAAATAAAAAATATTTATACCAATATTCGAAGGAAAAAACCAAAGCTTTAGATTACTCTAAATGTAATTGTTGCTTTAATGGAAAAGTGATATTATTTTTGGTTAGGAAAAACTAACCAAAATGAAAATAGAAAGCTCTTCTCCACAGGTTGCTCATTTTTCTCCAGATTACTATTACGAAGGAAGCCAATCTATTCCTAAAGAAATTGGTGCTATAAAACTTCTTCGTCAGCAGGGCCAAAACAATATTGTTTATTATGATTGGGATTTGAGTTTTGTATATAATACTTTTGCCAGCCGTCCCGACAATTTTGGAAAAGATGAAATTCAGGTGATTTTTAATCTTAATCAGCCAATCCACTGGCAGATTGATGGTGGCCGTGAAAAAGTCTGCATGAACCCTGGGGAAGTTTGCCTTTTTAGAAATAAAAATTATGAAACTTCTATGGCTTATGAAAGTGATATAAAATTTCAGTTCAAAAGCCTTCAGATGCAAACCGAATATTTTGAAAAACTTCTTTCATCTTATTTTCCCCAGGATCAAATTGAAGAATGTAAAGCGATTTTTTTGACTCATGTAACAAAGACTGGAATTACCCCTGATATGTACAGGGTTCTTTCCGAGATTGACTCAGCCGAAAAATATAAGGAGTTCAAGGGAGTTTTTCTAGAAGCAAAGATGATAGAATTAATTGCCCTGGTTCTTTATGGCATTTCCTATAACTACACAGAAATAAATCCAATAAGTTTTTCTGAAAAAGGTGAAAAAAATCAAAATCAGATTGTGGCTTCTAAGAATGATTTATCACAATTAGAAGCCCTTCGCCGCCGCATTCAATTTAATCCCGCAGAAAATTACAGGGCCCCAGAGCTTGCCCGAAGTCTTTCTATGAGCGAAAGCAAATTGACAAGACTTTTCCGTCAGGTTTATGGGACATCTCTTCATCGTTATGTACAGGATCAGCGATTGGAAAGGGCCGCAGCCATAATTTCAGAGGGTGATTCAAATATTTCTGAAGCCGCTCTTAAAAGTGGATATACAAATATGAGCCATTTTGCTAAAGAATTTCAGAAAAAGTTTGGGGTAACGCCAAAGAAATTTTCTAAGATGGGGTGAGTTAAATATTAAGGCCCCTTGCGTTATATTCCCGTTCGGGAAAATTTGTAATTGAAACAGTCCCATTTAACTTGATTTTCCCGTTCGGGAAAGTTATACTTTGGGTATGAGAATTTTATCTGTTGAATCAGTATCAGAAGCCGTCAAAAACCGCCGAAAGCAATTAGGACTTACTCAATCAGAAACCGCTGCAATGTGTAATGTTGGAGCCCGTTTTTTTTCTGAACTTGAAAATGGTAAAGAAACCTTACAGATGAATAAAGTTCTCCATTGTCTTGAAATGCTTGGAATAAATCTCTACGCCATAAATCGTGAAGATGATAGGGGAGAAAATTAATGAGACTTAATGTCTTTTTTGGAAATGAAAAAGCAGGCTCTCTTGAATCAACAGAAAACCGTGGCGTGATTTTTCTTTACGATAAAAATTATTTGCTAAATAAAAATTCCCTGCCGCTTTCTGCCTCCCTTCCTTTACAGAGTGAAGAATTTTCCCAAAAAGAATGTATTCCTTTTTTCTCTGGGCTTTTACCAGAAGAAGATTCACGTAAAAAAATTGCAGATTATCTTCATATTTCTGAAACAAGCACTCTGAAATTACTTGAGGCTTTGGGTGGAGAATGTGCAGGTCTCATTTCAATTTTGAAAGAAGAAGATTCTTTTTCTACAGAAACAAGTTATGACCTTGATCAAAAAAATTATGAGCTGCTTGACGAAAAGAAGCTTTGTGAATTTATTGAAAAAATGAATATCAGACCTCTTATAAAGGCAGATGATAAGTTAAGACTTTCACTTGCAGGGGCACAGGAAAAATTAGCTCTTGCCAAAATAAAAGGGGAATGGTACTTGCCCTTAAACGGTGCTCCCTCAACTCACATTTTAAAACCGACTCGTAACGGTAGTCTTTCTTCCCTCGCTCAAAATGAATATATCTGCATGAAGCTGGCAAAAAGTTTTGGTCTCCCAGTTCCTGATGTAGATTTGTTGAATATTGCTGGAAAAGATGTTTTTGTAGTTGAAAGGTATGACCGAATCAAAGAAGAAGAGTCAATTCAACGCCTTCATCAGGAAGATTTTTGTCAGGCACTTGGAATTATGAATACATCAAAATATCAGAATGATGGTGGCCCTGGAATTGCTGATATTTTTAAAGCAATATTGAAAGTCTGCACAGTTCCAGCTTTGGAAAGCCAGAAATTTTTGAGATATGTGATTTTTAATTATTTGATTGGAAATTGTGACAGTCATGGAAAAAATTATTCATTGCTCTATAAAAAAAATCGGGTAGAACTTTCACCTTTGTACGACCTTGTTTCGACCATAATTTATTCCGGCCTGACAGAAAAACTTTCAATGAAAATTGGCAAACACTATGAAATCCAAAAAGTAACAAAAGAAGATTTTTCTCTATTAGCTGAATCCTTAAACATAAAATATTCAGTTCTTTCAAAAATATTTGATGATTTTAGTAAAAAGTATATAAGTGCTTTTGAAGAAGTTAAAGATGATGAAAAAGTTTCCAGAGAGCTCTTGGATTCTATTTTTGGGCTTGTGGAATCCAGGTTTAAAGAAATTCTCTAAGATGGGGTAAAACTCTTAAAAATCAGTTTGTTTCTATTTTCAATTTGAGTCTGTATATAAAGAGATTTAGAATTGGAATTAAGGACGAAAAAAAATGATTAGAGAAGTAAAAGTTGAAGAAGGGATTGTTCGTGGCTTACCTGCCGCAGATCCAAGAATAAGCGTTTTTAAGGGTATTCCTTTTGCTAAGCCACCCCTTGGGAAATTAAGATTTGCATCTCCTCAACCCGCAGAAAAATGGGAAGGAGTCAAAGAATGTTATAAATTTTCTTCGGTTCCTATTCAGCCCGGAGCCTGGGAAAATCCTCCAGATGAAGATTTATATGGTAAAGAATGGTGTGTAGATACAGAGCTTCCTATGAGTGAAGACTGTCTTTATCTGAATGTTTGGACACCCGCCAGAAGGGCAGATGATAATCTTCCTGTATATTTTTGGATTTTTGGTGGCGGCTGGCAGGTTGGTAATGCTTCTGAAATGGAATTTGACGGAGAAAGAATTGCCCGCCGTGGAATTGTTGTGGTTACAATAAATTATCGTGTTAATCTTTTTGGTTTTACCTGTCACAAGGAAATTACACAAGAATATCCAGACAGCCCTGCAAATTTTGGACTTCAGGATCAGCAGATGGCCTTAAAATGGGTTAGCAAAAATATTAAAGCCTTTGGTGGAAATCCAGACAATATTACCATTGGAGGACAGTCTGCAGGAGGCGGCAGTGTATTTTTCCATATAGAAAATCCGGAAAGCCGTAAATATTTTAAGAGGGCAGTTGTAGAAAGTGGGGTTTTTTATAATCCCTTCCACAATTTATTTCCAAAAAGAAGCCTTGAAGAAGCAGAAAAAATCGGACAGGAATTTTTTGAATTTTGTGGTGTAAAAAATCTGGAAGAAGCCCGTAAACTTTCAAGCCAGACTCTCTGGAAAAAATGGGATGAATGGGGTGGATTTGGAAAATCTGCTATGACCTGGGCCCCAATAAGTGACGGTAATTTTTCAAGAGGAGATATAATTTCTGCAGTAGAAAAGGATGGTGTAACTCCTCCGCCTCTTTTTATTGGCTACACCAGCGATGAATTTATAGACAATGGAATAAACACAGTTGAGCTGGGCATAAGAAAATTGATAAAGGCCGAAGAAAAACAGGGGCTGAAAGCTAAGAATTACGTTTACAAGTTTGACGTACCAATTCCAGGCTGGGATAATCCAGGTAAATTTCATTCAGTAGATTTGTGGTTCTTCTTCGAAACTCTGGCAAAGTGCTGGCGACCATTTACTGGAGTTCACTACGACATGGCAAGAAAAATGTGTAATTACCTCTGCAACTTTATCAAGACAGGAAACCCTAATGATAATGGCCTGAAGTCTGGTCTTTCCCCAAGAGCAGGCGTAAACTACCCGCCAAGCAAGGCAGAAAATATAAAACGCTTTGAAGAAAGCCAGGAAAAACTGCCAGAATGGAAACCTTTCTCAAGTGATCAGCCGGACTGTATGTTCTTTGAAACTGATTGTGAATTAAGGAAGTTTGAAGCGGGAAAAAATATGGAGAACTTTTATTAAAAGGCTGGGGGCAGCTTCTTTTTTCTGCCCCAAAACCGTTAATTTTTTACCATTTTTTAGTAGAAATTCAGCCTCCTGTTGATTTATACTTATAACAAAATGTTAGGTAAGGCTAACAAGTATAAATTACAGGAGTTTTTTAATGATTAAATCCATTGCTCCGTATATTGGTAAGTATAAAAAGTATACGGTTCTTGCATCTTTTCTTACGACTCTGGGAATTATTGCAAATGTAATTCCTTATTTCTTTTTGTATCAGCTGATTCTGCCATTAACTCAGCACCAGCTGCCGGATTCAAAGTTCATTCTTATTCGGGTAGGCCTGATTCTGCTTTGTCAGATTCTTTATGCTGTCTTGTATAGCAGCGGCCTTTCTTTTTCTCATATAAGTGCCTACAACACTCTTAAAAATATTCGAATTGCCCTTAAGGGAAAACTCGAAAATCAGCCTTTGGGAAATATTAAGGAACTTGGAACTGGTCAGATAAAGCGCGTTTTTACAGATGATATCGATCAGATTGAGCTCCTGCTTGCCCACGCTATTCCAGAAGGAATTGCAAATATTATGGTTCCTTGTCTTGTAATTATTGCAAGCTTCTTTATTGACTGGCGTCTGGCCCTTCTTACAATTGCAACAATTCCTGTCGGCGCCTTTGGTATGGCTATGATGATGAAGGCCGGTATGGCTCTTATGGGCCCTTACTACGACTCCGCAAAAAAGATGAACAACACAATCATTGAATATGTAAACGGAATGGAAGCTATTAAGGTTTTCAATAAAGATGGAGATTCCTTCCGCCGTTTTGGTCAGGCCGTTCGTAATTACCGCGACTTTACCCTGGACTGGTACAAGGTTTGCTGGCCCTGGATGGCAGTTTACAATTCTATTCTTCCATGTTTTGCACTTTTTACCCTGCCAATCGGCGGTCTTATGGTTTTAAGCGGGACTGTCACTTTAAGTCAGCTGGTTTTAGTTCTTTGTATGTCCTTTGCAATCGGCCCTGCCATTCTTCGTGCCCTGAGTTTTGGCGGAAAAATCCCTCAGCTCAACTATAAAATTGCCGAGCTGGAAAAAATGATTAAAGACCAGCCAATCAAACAAGGCAGCAAAGGCTTTGAAGGCAAGAATTATGATATTGAGTTTAAAGATGTGAGATTTTCATATGATAAGTCTATGAATGAGGCGGTTGCCCCCGTTAATGAGGTGGTTTCCCCTGTTAATGAGGTGGTTGAGCCCGTCGAAACCACCGGTACCCCAGAAAACGTGGTTTCGACAAGCTCAACCACCGGAGCCAGTGAAAATGTGGTTTCGACAAGCTCAACCACCGGTGCCACGACAAGCTCAACCACCGTTACCCCGCCAGAGAATGTGGTTTCGACAAGCTCAACCACCGGTACCCCAGAAAATGTGGTTTCGACAGGCTCAACCACCGAGGTTTTGCATGGGGTGAATTTACGGATGAGGCAGGGAACTACAACGGCGCTTATTGGGGAGTCGGGTAGTGGTAAGTCTACGCTGGCAAAGCTTTTGGTTCATTTTTACGACCTTAACAGCGGGGCAATTTCTATTGGTGGTCAGGATATTACCGATATGACTATCGAAGCTTTGAATAATCAGATTTCTTATGTTGCCCAGGAACAGTTCCTTTTTAATACCACCCTCTACGAAAATATTTTGATTGGCCGTCCGGATGCCAGCCGGGAAGAGGTTTTGGATGCAGCCCACCGTGCCCAGTGCGACGAGTTTCTTTCCCGCTTCCCAGAGGGAATTGATACAAGGGCCGGCGACAGTGGAAGACAGCTTTCTGGCGGTGAACGTCAGCGTATTTCCCTTGCCCGGGCAATTTTGAAAAACGCGCCAATTATTGTATTGGACGAAGCAACTGCCTTTGTGGACCCGGAAAACGAAGAAAAAATGAATGCCGCAATTGGCGAAATAATAAAGGATAAGACTGTAATTGTAATTGCCCACAGACTTTCTTCTATTAAAAACGCAGATAAAATCTGTATTCTTAAAGAAGGAAATGTTCTTGCAGAGGGGACTCATGACCAGCTGATTAAGGATTGTCAGGAATACAAGACTCTTTGGGCTGCTTCTACTGCCGCTGCCAAGTGGAAAATTTAAAGGGGCGTTGCGGGTGCTCCCGCAGAGGGGGTAGAGAGCAATGAAATGCGAACGAGGGGGAGACTTCCCCCCTCCTGAATGAGGAAAAAAATGAAATATAAATCTATGATTCAAATGATGCACCGTCTGGTTTCTTCCTGCGGTAAATATAAAACTTCAATCCGGGCTTCTTACATTCCGGGATTTTTTAAGGGAATGTTTATGAAGGCTCCGCTTATGCTGTCATTTTTTATGGTGTCGGCTTTTATGAATGGTACGGTGACTAAAAAATTCTGCTGGATTTGCGGCGCTATTCTTTTAGGCTGTCTTTTTGCCCAGGCAATTTTACAGAATGTTTCGGACAGGCTTCAGTCGGCTGCGGGTTTTAAGGTTTTTGCAGATAAACGTATGGAACTTGGCGACCACTTCCGTAAGCTTTCAATGGGTTATTTTACAGACGGAAATATCGGTAAGGTAAGTTCTGTTCTTTCTACCGATATGAACTTTATTGAAGAGAACTGTATGATGGTTCTTGAATTGCTGGTTGGATTTTTAATTTCTCAGGCTCTTATGCTGATCTTTATGTTTTATCTGCACTGGCAGCTGGGACTTCTTTCTCTTGCTTTTGTAATTTTGATTGTGATTATGGGAAATATTACTACCCGCCAGTCGGTTTCTCATTCTATTAAAAAACAGGAATGTGCCCAGGAGCTTACTTCGGCCATTCTGGAGTTTGCAGAGGGGATTGGAATTATTAAAACCTTTAATCTTTTGGGCGAAAAATCTAAGGAAGTAAACAAAAGTTTTGAAGATTCCTGTAAGTCCAGTATTGCCTTTGAAATAGCTTATAGTCCTTTGTGGGCTGCTATTTTAATTCTTTACGGACTTGGAACTTCTGCTCTTCTTTTTCTATCTTTTAGGCTTGCTTCTAAAGGGCTTATTTCTTATGAATATATGGTTGGCGTAGTTCTCTTCCTTTTTGATACCTTTGTGGGAATTAAATCTTACTATGCAAATATCGCCCGCCTTACCGTTACCGATGCCTGCCTGGACAGAATTGAAAGTGTTTTTGACCAGGAAGAAATGAATAACCAGGGAAAGGAGCTTCTTCCTCCTGTAGCTTCTACTTCTGCTGCCGAAATTTCTTACGAAAATGTCAGTTTTGCTTATGGAGAAAAAGAGGCCCTTCACAACATTACTTTTGAAGCAATGCCTGGACAAATGATTGCTCTGGTTGGCCCAAGTGGCGGCGGAAAATCTACAATTGCAAATCTTCTGGCCCGATTTTGGGATATAAAAGAGGGAAGTATAAAAGTTCGCGGCACCGATATCCGCAATGTGCCTATATCAAATCTTATGGATAATATTTCAATGGTTTTCCAGAGGGTTTATCTTTTCCAGGATACAATTTTTAACAATATTGCAATGGGAAAAACTAATGCCAGCCGCCAAGAAGTAATTGAAGTTGCAAAAAAGGCCCGCTGTTACGATTTTATTATGCAGCTGCCCCAGGGGTTTGATACAGTAATTGGCGAAGGTGGAGCAAGTCTTAGCGGTGGAGAACAGCAGAGAATCTCAATTGCCCGCTGTATGCTTAAAGATGCCCCAATTGTAATTTTAGATGAAGCAACCGCCAGTGTAGATGCCGACAATGAACACTACATTCAGGAAGCAATTTCCGAACTTTGCCGTGGAAAAACCCTGATTGTAATTGCCCACCGCCTCAACACAATCCGAAATGCAGATAAAATTATTGTAATCAAAGACGGCCAGATTGCAGAAAGTGGTAGTCACGATGAACTTATGGCTAAGGCCGGTCAGTATGCAAATATGCTGGCAAAACAGAGTTTATAATTTTTTTTATCTGGGCGTTCCCTGCCTTACAGGCAGGTCGGACTTTGCGCAATTCCGCGACTTACGCGCTCCATACTTTGCTGCGCAAAGTAGGCCTAACGGCCTTGCTCCAATTCCTAACGCGGGAAGAGTGAGGCCAATTTCAAGACCAGTTAAAAAAAATAAAGTTAACCGCCAAGGCATCTCTAAAAGCTAAATAACATTCTATCTTGAAATGTGAACATTATTCTGTTAATATTTAACACAAAAATAAAGTAAAAAAAAAGTAAAAAAAATGAAAGTTTATCCATCAATTTTAAACATTACGAATTATTCTATTGACAGTGTAAAAAACTCATCAGACCCTGTTCTGTTCTGTTCTAAGATTATTATATTTTTTAATAAATTTAACGCCGAAAGAATTTTTTTCGTTCGGCGTTTTTTTTTGTTTAAAAAAATAATTTAATAAAAAGTTCATTTAAAGGAGGAAAAAAATGAATAAAAAGTTTGTAAAAATATCTGCATTATTTTCTTTAATGCTAATATTTTCTTTTATGGCATGTAAGCCCGAGGCTGAGGTAGAGACTCCAGCTGAAACTGAAAGTACAACTCCTGCTACGTACACAGTAACCTTCAATGCAAATGACGGAAGTCAAAAGCCTGCAACAGGTAGTCAAACCTTTACAGAGGGAACAGCCCAGGCATTAAAAACCGCTGAAACTTTAGGGTTTAGTAGAAGTGGCTATACCTTTGCCGGCTGGGCAACAAGTAACACTGCAACAAGTGCGGCTTATGCAGACGGAGCATCTTATACAGCTACAGCTGATGTGACCTTGTATGCAGTATGGACAGTTATACCTCTATCAAGTATTTCGGTAACAACAGCACCTACAAAGGTTCTGTATTTTGCAGGGGCAGAAGAAAGCCTTTCTACAGATGGTATGGTTGTCACTGCAACTTATGATAATGGTTCTACTGCTACTGTAACAGGAGCTACAACAAGTGGTTTTGATTCTATAAGTGCCGGTATAAAATCATTGACAGTGTCTTATACTGAGAATGGGGTTACTAAAACAACTACTACTCCATATTATGTAGCCGCTTCCGATGCCCTTACACAGACAGTACAGGATAATGGAACATCAGAAATTGATGGAAATACTTTCCAGTTAGTAA
Source organism: Treponema sp. (assembly GCA_024682655.1). GTDB lineage: Bacteria > Spirochaetota > Spirochaetia > Treponematales > Treponemataceae > Treponema_D. The sequence goes on along the minus strand of JAIKYZ010000028.1, from coordinate 470 downwards.
AATTCGGAGACTTCCCACAGACAATTGCAGACGACGAAATTACTTATTCAGACAGCCCTGTTTACAATGACTGGTACCTTGGCTCTGACGGTTATTTCTATGAATCTTGTTCTGCTAATAATTTGGATTATTCAAATACATTTTCTAATAATACGTCAATAGAAAGAGGAACTACCTATTATTTTAAGGTTGAACCAATTGAATGGCGTGTATTAACAGATAACTATAATTCAAGTGGCAGAAAACTTCTTCTTGCAGAAAAAATCCTTACAGCAAATGTGTATTATTATGAATCAACAGCCTCTCGAACATTACATGATGCTACAATTTATGCAAATAACTACAAGTATTCAAACATCCGAGCCTACTTAAATGGAACTAAGAAGCCCTTATCTGACCAGTCAATTGTATAATCATTTGAAGTTCCTCCATCTGTTACATACTGCTTCTTAGTTCCATTTAAGTAGGCT
>JAIKYZ010000070.1 GCA_024682655.1 Treponema sp. | reverse complement strand
CATGCAGTTTCTACAATGGAGCTTGTAGAACGTGAATCTAATTTTGATAAAAAGCTTTTAGAACAAAATAATCTTAGAAATGGCTCTGAGTCTTAAAAAGACGATGTGTTTTATAAAAATAGAAAATTTGTAAACAACGATTTGAAAAGCTGTACATCAAGATATGCAGCGGTTTTGTCCGCTGGTATTTTGATTGTTATTTTTGTAAATAAAGCATTAAGAAATAATTATTTTTCTACTTTTATTGAGTGGTACATTCACCGAGCGGTATTAATAATTTATTTCTTGAGAAATCGTGATTTTTTGTCCTAAAAGTTTAAAAGTATGCTATAATTTAACATCTATGCAAGTTGATTATTCAAAACTTTGGGAACGCTATAAAGAAAAGGGTTATAAAAATAAAACAGACCTAATTACTCTTGCAGATGTTTCAACCAATATCGTTGCAAAACTTAACAAAGGTGAATATGTCTCTATGGAAAGTCTTTCTAAGATTTGTAGAGCACTGAACTGCGATATTGGGGATGTTTGTGTAATCAACAAAAAATCATAATTTTTTATGCTGTAGCATTATTTGATACAGGGTATGATTTAAAATAAAAGTATGGAGAAAGGATATGTCACCAGAAGAAAAGGATAGACTTGTCATTGATTCAAAATTAGAAGAAGCTGGCTGGATAATTCAGGATTTAAAAGAAATGAATATTACAGCTGGGCTTGGTGTTGCTGTCCGTGAATATCCAACTAGTTCTGGTGAAGTTGATTATGCTCTTTTTGTTGATGAGCAGCCTGTAGGTATTATTGAGGCAAAAAGAAAAGAAGAAGGTGAAAACATTACTGTTGTTGAAGAGCAATCTTCAAGATATGCAAACAGTACATTAAAATACATTAAAAATGAATATGAAATTCGATTTGCTTATGAGGCAACAAGTAAGCTTATTAGATTTACTGATTACCATGATATAAAATATCGTTCAAGAACTGTCTTTAATTTTCATAAACCTCAAACGCTTAAAAAATTATTAGAAAAAAAAGATACAATTAGAAATAAACTTAAAAATATGCCTGAGTTAGATCCAACAGGCTTTCGTAAATGCCAGATTGAAGCAATTAATAATTTAACAGTTTCTTTTGCTGAAAATAGACCAAAAGGTCTTGTACACATGGCTACTGGTGCTGGTAAAACTTTTACAGCAATTACACAAACTTATAGACTTTTAAAGTTTGGTGGAATGAATAGAATTTTGTTTCTTGTAGATACAAAAAGTCTTGGTATTCAAGCAGAAAATGAATTTTGTGGTTATATTCCAAATGATGAAAACCGAACCTTTAATACAATTTATGGTGTTCATAGATTAACGAAGTCTTCCATGCCAGAAAACTGTCAGGTTTACATTAGTACAATACAGAGAATGTACTCAATTCTTAAAGGTGAAGAGTTAGATGAGAAAACAGAAGAAGAATTAGATGAAAACAAAGATAATTTTACAGAAACAAAACAAAAACCTGTTGTTTATAATCCAAAATATCCACCAGAATTTTTTGACTGTATTATTATCGATGAATGTCATCGTTCAATCTATAATGTATGGAAACAAGTTCTTGAATATTTTGATGCTTTCTTAATTGGTTTAACGGCGACTCCAGATAAAAGAACATATGCTTTTTTCAATCAAAATGTTATTTCTGAATATTCGCGTGAACAAGCTATTGTTGATGGAGTAAATGTTGGTGAAGATATTTATTTGATTGAAACAGAGATTACAAAAAATGGTGCAAAAATTGATAAAGAAAAAACTGAAAATGGAGCTACATTTAAACAAGTAATCGAATATCGTAATAGACAGACAAGAGAAAAAAGAGAAGAAGAACTTGATGAAGATGTATTTTATACAGGCGCAGAACTTGATAAGGATATTGTTAATCCAAGCCAAATCAGAACTATTATAAAGAAATATAAAGAAGTTCTTAAAACTACTCTTTTTCCAAATAGAAAAGAAGTCCCTAAAACCCTTATCTTTGCAAAAACGGATAGTCATGCTGATGATATAATTCAAATTGTTCGTGAAGAATTCGGTGAAGGAAATGAATTTTGTCAGAAAGTAACTTATGCAGCTGAAAATCCTGAAACTGCTCTTAATTCATTTAGAAACGATTACAATCCTCGTATTGCAGTTACTGTAAACATGATTGCTACAGGAACAGATGTAAAATCAATTGAATCATTAATTTTTATGAGAGATGTACGTTCTAAAGGATTCTTTGAACAGATGAAAGGACGTGGAACACGTGTTCTTTCAAAAGATGAATTACAACAAGTTACACCTTCTGCAACAGAAAATAAAGACCACTTTGTAATTATTGATGCCGTAGGAGTAACAAAATCACAAAAGTCTGAAACAAGACCTCTTGAACGAAAACCAACAGTAAGTTTGAAACAATTAATGTTGGAAGTTGGTACAGGGGCAAAAGATGAAGACACACTTACGTCTTTAGCTTCTCGTATTACCAGACTTAATGCACAAATGACTGAAAAAGAAAAGAAGTTATTTGAAACTAAAGTTGGAGTAGATGCTGTAACTATTGCTGATAGATTACTCAAATGCTTTGATGAAGATTTCATTGAAGAAACTGCAAAAGAAACTTTTAATACAGAAACACCTAGTGAAGAACAAAAAACTGAAACAAGAAAAACATTAGCAAAAGAAGCAACAAAACCTTTCTATAGTCCAGAAGTAAGAACTTTTATTGAAGATATAAGAAAAAGCCATGAACAGATTCTTGATACTGTAAATATTGATACAATTACTTATGCAGGTTTCGATAAAGACCAGAAGGAAAATGCTGAATCTATTTTAAAGTCTTTTAGAGAGTTCATTAAGGAAAACAGAGATGAATTAATCGCTCTTGAAGTTATATATGATACAAAGTATGTAGAAAGACCTATGTTATTGGATAATCTAAAAGCTTTATATGAAAAATTAAAAACAAAATATATTACTGTAGATAGATTATGGGAATGTTATGGAATTGTTCAGCCTGATAAAACTCGAAAAAGTGCAATTCGACAGATAACAGACCTTGTTGCAATGATTCGCTATGAAATGGGAAAAACAGACAAAGTTTATACATTTCAAGATATTGTTGATAGAAACTATAAGACATGGATCTTTAACAGAAACCATAAACAAGGTAGCGAACGCCTAACAGAAGAACAAACAGAATGGCTTTCTATTATAAAAGACCATATTGCAAGTTCTCTTAGTATAACAACTGATGACCTTGAATTAAGTCCATTTGATGGAATGGGTGGACTTGGAAAATACTATCAGTTATTCGGTGATGAATACGAAGAAATATTGAATGATATGAATCTTAAGTTGGTAGCATAATGAGTTTCAAAAACAATCAATTATTGGAATGGAATAAAGTTAAATTAATAGACATAGCTGATTTTTTGAATGGTTATGCATTTAAAAGTGAAAAATATATTAATAAAGGTATTAGAGTAATTAGAATTGCTAATGTTCAAGATGGATTTATTTCTGATGAAAAACCTTGTTTTTATCCAATAGAGACAAAAGAAGATATAAAAAACTATCTATTATTTGAAAATGATCTTCTAATATCACTGACAGCAACACGTCCCACATTTCCTG
>JAIKYZ010000053.1 GCA_024682655.1 Treponema sp. | reverse complement strand
TACTTTTTCGCTGGCATCAATCAACTGATAAAGGAATTCACAATAGGGGGTAGGGATATTATGTTTTTTCCCCAGTTCCATTATTGTCCCGCAAAAGAAAGGATTTTCACTTTTTCTTCTTGCTTCCATGTCCTGCAGCATTGAACACTTTCCGCTTTCTGTGTATGAACAGGTTAGTTTAATATCTTCTTCTAATAATTCTTTTGTAAGGGGAATTTTTTCTGCATTTGCAACCTGAATAACTTCATTTCCTATTTTACGGGCCAAATCCTGTAATACTTGATTTTTAAAGCCACCGTAAGGGGAACGACAGATTGCCCCCAGTGAATTAAAAACAGTATTTATAAGAAATTTCTTCCACATTTCAAATTGAATATTCTGGGGAATCTTGTAGGATACTTTTGCCTTATTAAATAATTCTTCAATTTCTTTGATTCGCTTTGTAGGCTTATTATCTTTTTCTCCAAAAACAATTTGCCCTTTTGCCGTACAAGTAATGTTTCTATCTAAATTGATTGATTCAAGGTTTATAATAAATCCGTATAAAGTTCTTTCTGGACCGTAGATTTTTTCTATTTCTTTTTCGGATTGTATGCCATTTAGGAGGGATAAAATTGCAGTGTTTTTACCAACCGCATTCTTGATTTCTTTTAAGGCTTGGTCCAGTTGAAGATTTTTTGTAGCGATTATGACTAAATCTACTTCTTTTACATCTGCCGGCGAAACATAATTAAAGTTCTGCTTCTGGCCATTTATTGTGATTTCTTTTTCTTGATATAATTTGCGTCTGTCATCATCTAGAATACAAAATAAATTGTCTTTTAAAACTTCTTCTAATTGATTTGCAAGAACGGCTCCAACAGCCCCTAATCCAATAATTGCAACATTTTTTATCATGTTTTAAGTATATAAATTTTTTCCTGCAAAATCAAATAAGACTTATTAGTTTAAGCTCAATTTCTTTTCTCTGGCGTTTTTCAAAAATCTTAAGAGATGTTTTTCTGGTATAGGTCTTGTAAAGAAATAACCCTGTAAATAATCACAATCCTCTTTTTCGAAAAATGAAAAATTCGAAGGGGTTTCTACTCCGGAAATTGCGATTTTTACATTTAATGCTTTAGAAACTTCCATCATCTTTTTTACAAGAATAGAAATATTAGGTTCATCTAAAGATTTTACCAGGCTTTTGTCGAATTTTATTATCTTCATAGGAATTAAACCTAATCTTTGGGTGTTAGAATAACTTTTTCCAAAATTATCGATTGAAATTGGAACTCCAGCCTCGTTTAGTATTTTAAGATTTTCTACAAGTTTTTCCTGCACGGCGGTTATTTCTGATTCTGCAAGTTCAAGAATTATCTTATCTTTTGGAACCTGGTAAATATCAAGAATTTCCAGGTATTGTGAAGGAAAGTTGTCCTGCATACAGTGAATAAGAGAGAAATTTACAGTTATTCTTTTTAATCCTGTTTCTTCAAAACCTGGTTTTTTGATAAATTGGCAAACTTGTTCTACAACAAAATTATCTAAGCGGTGAATAATACCGGCATTTTCTGCAGCGGGGATTAAATTTTCCAAATCAATAAAACCGTAGCGATCATCATTTAAACGGATAAAGGCTTCGGCCGAGTTAAAGGCTTTTTCTTTTAAATCGTAAATTGGCTGGTAATGAACTGTGTAATTACCATTTATAAAACCTTTTTCCATGATGGTATCAAGGTGCTGTAATTCCTGATAGTAATCTGTTCTATAAATATCTTTTGCGTAAAGAATTTCTCCTGTGTGGAATTTTGGATTTAAAAGGTCTTTACCAAAGTTAAAAAGAGTTTCAAGAGTGTTGATTTCTTCTGGAACTCTTACAACACAAACGTTTGCAACAAAATTTAATTCAATGTCCTTATAATAAAAGGATTTTAAAAAACTGTTGTTTATGATTTCGGCTACTTCTTTTGTTTTGTTCAAATATCTAGGCCCCAGAACAATTCTGAATTCACCGTTTTTAAGATAATAAAGATCTGGGTAAACTTTAAGATGACTAATATTTTTTCTTATTAACTGAGAAATAAAATTTGAAAGTTCAAAGCCTGTATCATAACCAATAATATTTCTAAGATTTCTATAATTTGAGATATTTACAAATATATGGCAGGTTCGTTTGTTATTGATTTTTGCTTTGTTAAAGTTTTCGATATAACTGTTCCTGCTAAAAAATCCTGTTTTAAAATCAAGAAGTTCTTCTGGTCTTTGAATACTTAGGGCAATCAACAATATTCCAAGTGCATTGCCAAAAGGTTCAACAACTCTGTAAGGCCAGATAAATTCAATAATCATTGGAATTAAAATCAAAGGATAAATTGCAACAATCGAAGCATAAGTCCTTTTTGGGAAAAGTTTTCTGTATTTTAGTACCAGATAGCCGGAGTAAACAATATTTATTCCAACCATAAGGTAATTTACTAA
>JAIKYZ010000044.1 GCA_024682655.1 Treponema sp. | reverse complement strand
TCTTGATAATTGCCTTACAGGTATTTCTTCTTCAAGATGTTTTTTTATAACTGACATCTTAAAAGCTTCTGTGTATTTGGACATAAAAAATGCACCTCCAAAATTAAACTTTATGTCTAACTTTTGGGGTGCACTTCACATACAAAGTGCGGCTTTTTTATTTGAAAATTTTAACTTTTATATTCTATAATCAAGATTATGAGAAAATCTGTAAGTTCTTTTTTTATTATTTTTCTCACTTTAATATTTTTATCCTGTGATAATGCTTTCATTTATTGGATACATAATGGCGGAGATGAAGAATATCATATAAATTTTGATTTAACCGCCTATAATGAAGCCAAAGAAAAGTGGGAAAATTTAAATTGTAAAAATTATTCTTACACCTATATGATTTTTGCTGACAGGGGGCCAAGTCCTCTTGTAAAAGTAAGTGTTGCCGATGGTGAATGTTCTTATCAAATTCTGGAAGGCTCTTACGAAAATGATAGTTCTGATCAAGAATCGCTGGAAGATAAAAAAGAGCTAGACGAATCTGAAAAATTTTTTACGGCTGAAAGTTTATTTGTAAAAATTTGGGAAGCCTATGAAGCTGCTCTGAAGTTGGAAGAAAATCCGCCAGAAGGTCTTATTTCTAAAAATATCGTAGTTACTTATGATGATGAATCTGGTATTCCTGTAAGTATTGATTTAAGCGGCTCCTGGGATCAACCGGTGTGTGGTGATTGGTGGGGGCTGGAAGTAGAAGAAATTAATATTCCAAATAAGTAATTATTTATCTGTTAGGGATTGTAAGGGCGCTTGCGTCCACCGCAGGCTTGCCGAGGAGGATGGAGCGTTAGCGGAACCCTGAAAAGCCCGACGGCTTTAGCCGGAACAGCCTGATTTTATTGAGAAATTGTAATATCGCCTTCAAAAGTTTGCAAAGTAATTAGAGGACCGCCCTGATTGTGGATGTAAGTTTTGAATTCTTTGCTTTGAGTTTTTGAATTTGTGAATTGATTTGTAATATAGGATTTTGTTGAGCTGGCCTGGATTTCAAAATTGTCGCTTTTAGGAAGGCTAAGGTTTATTTTTCCCATTTTTGAACGAACAAGAGATTTTGCTAAAGGGGCATGTAATAGATTTACATCGAAATCGGCATGAGTTCCTGTAATATCAAAATAATTTAGAGAAAGTCCGGTTAATTTTACTGGTGGACAGTCACTTACATTGAGAGATAAATATTCACTGGTAAGCTGCTTGATTTCTATCTGGCCGTTATCACTTTGGATTTCTACTGAGTCCTGGCATTTAAGGTTTTGGACTTGAATGTTTCCGTACAAATTGTTGATTTTGAGGGAGGAAAGTTGTATACCGACCGGTAGGTATAAAGCAAGCAAACTCCAATCCCCCCGGGTAAATCCCCAACTATTCTGACTAATCAAAAGTTTTTCGTCCTCAACCTTAATTTCCGGCCTTAAATTTGAATTGTTCGTATCTATTTCTAAAATTACATTTTCACCGTTGATTGTCTGTATTTTTATGTCCTCAAATCTAAGGGAAATATCGATTTTATGAATATCCTTGACCCCATAACTTTCGCGAAAGACTGTATTATTTTGAGCAAAAAGTGAACTGATTCCCAGGCTAAAGGTCAGGATAAATAACCAAAAATGTGATTGAAATAGAATTCTTTTCATATAAGCATTATAATATGAGGTATATGAAAAATAAACAACGCAATGAACTGGCGGTCTGTGGTTTTGCCACTGTAAAAAAGCTTGAGAAAAATCATCCCGAGAAGATTAAAAGGCTTTACTTTACTGAAGATGTTGCACCTTTGTTTGGTGGTCTTTGTAAGAGGCTGGCCAAAAATCACGGAATATATAATCAAAAGCCTGCTGCTGATTTGGAAAAATTAAGTGGTACTGTTCATCATCAAGGTGTTGTTGCAATGATCGAAGCTCCAGAAATCCAACAATTAGATTCCGATATTACTGATTCCTGGATTGAAAATGGGGAAAACGCAATTCTTTTAGACAGAATTGGAAATGCCAATAATTTTGGTGCCATTGTCCGTTCTGCTGCTTTCTTTGGTATTAAAAATATTGTAATTCCAATGGACGAAACTCAGTCTACAATCACTACATCTTCTTATCGTGTTGCTGAAGGTGGCATGGAATATGTAAATATTTACTCTGTTAATTCTATTGCCCGTCTGCTTGAAGTTTTAGATGGAAAAATGATTAGAATTGGAACTTCCCTTGAAGCAAAGAAGAGTGTTGATCAGTTAGGTCAGGAAATTCGTAAAAATACTTCAAATGAAAAAAAGCCGCTTTTGATTATTCTTGGAAATGAAGAAAGTGGAATTAGTGATATTGTAAAAGAAAATTGTGATGAACTTGTGATTATTCCCTGGGCTGGAATGAAAGATGGAAAGTCCAATTCAATTGATAGTTTGAATGTTGCTCAGGCTTCGTCGATTTTGTTTTACGAGTTGACTAAATAGGAGTATAATTGGGAAATCACGCGAGTTAGGCAAAACTAACACACGTAAAAATAGTAGATTGCTAACCGCGAGAGAAGAAAATGCGGCGCAATCAGGAGATACATAATGAAAAACTATTTTGATTTAACTGGTCAGGTTGCTGTTGTAACTGGTTGTTCAACAGGTCTGGGAGTTCAGATGGCTAAGGCTTTAGCTAATCAGGGTGCTAAAATCGTTGCAATTGCGCGTCGCAAGGAAAAAATTGACGAAGTTGCAAAAGAAATTGCTGATACTTTTAAAGTAGAAACATTGGCAATTCCTTGTGATATCACTGATACAGATAAAGTAAATGCTGCTGTTGATGAAGTTTTGAAGAAATTCGGACGCATCGATATCGTAATCAATAATGCCGGAACTGGTGCAGTTGCTCCTGCTGAAGACATTACAGATGAACAGTTCTATAACGAAATGAACATTGACTTATTTGGTTCATTCCGTGTTGCACGTGCATGTGCTAAAAAAGCTATGATTCCTGCTAAATATGGTCGTGTAATCAATATCGCTTCTATGTATGGTATGGTTGGAAACAAGGTTGCTCCTGCTTCTCCTTATCATGCTGCAAAAGGTGGTGTTGTAAATCTTACTCGCGGTCTTGCTGCAGAATGGGGAAAATATAACATCAATGTAAATGCTATTTGTCCTGGATATTTCTATTCACCACTTACAAAGGAAACTTTGGATTCTGAATTCTTCCAGCAGAATGCACAGACAATGATTCCTTTAAGCCGTTATGGTAACGAAGGTGAACTTGATACAGCTGCTATCTTCCTTTCAAGCCCAGCTTCAAGTTATGTAACAGGTGTAATTTTACCAGTTGATGGTGGATATACTTCTATGTAATTTTTGATTTTCAAAATTACAGAAAGTCAGAAGGCTCAGATTATAAAAATCTGGGCCTTTTTTTATTTTTGTGGGTTATTCGTGGGTTAAATGAAAGTGGCGACCCTTTGCAGAGCCGCCACAGTTGGAGAGAGTATTTTATGGGATTAGGTTTGATCCTACATCCACATAATTTCCATATATTCTTAATAATATTAAGGAATTAACTCACTTATAATTTATAGTAAAAGAAATTTTCTGACCAATAAAGTTTGCGTTATATAAATG
>JAIKYZ010000043.1 GCA_024682655.1 Treponema sp. | reverse complement strand
TCTTGATAATTGCCTTACAGGTATTTCTTCTTCAAGATGTTTTTTTATAACTGACATCTTAAAAGCTTCTGTGTATTTGGACATAAAAAATGCACCTCCAAAATTAAACTTTATGTCTAACTTTTGGGGTGCACTTCACATTTAGGTGGCTTTTTTTTATCAAAAAAATTAATTTACCTGATTAATAGGTTTTCCAGCAAGGTAGGCTTTTAAATTTTCAAGGGCGATTTTTTGTAATCGGCTTCTAGTTTCAAGAGGAGCCCAGGCAATATGAGGTGTTATTACACAATTTTTTGCCTTGTAAAGAGGATTATCTTTTGCCATTGGTTCTTCAAGAACAACGTCTGCTGCATAACCTGCAATTTTTTCCTGATTTAAAAAATCTGCTAAATCTTTTTCAACAACAAAGCCACCGCGGGCAGTGTTAATTAAATAGGCAGATTTTTTCATCAATTTTAAGCTGTCTTTATTTATTATATTTTTTGTTTTTTCTGTAAGAGGGGCGTGTAAAGAAATAAAATCTGAACGTTTTAATAAATCTTCAAAAGTAACAGATTCTGGCATTCCTTCTTTTTGAGTTCGTGTACAGCAAATTACATTCATATTAAATGCTTTTGCAATTTGACTTACTTTTTGGCCAATATTTCCATAACCAAAGATTCCAAGAGTTTTTCCAGACAATTCAGTAAGAGGTTTTAACCAGTAACAAAAATCTGGACAATTAATCCAATCTCCTTTAGAAACTGATTCATTGTGAATATAAACATGATTTGTAAAATTTAAAATTAAAGCAAATACATGCTGGGCAACCGATTCTGTACTGTAGGCGGGAATATTTGTAACTACAATATTTCTTTTTTTACAAGCTTCCAAATCAATAACATTATAGCCGGTGGCTAAAACCCCAATATATTTAAGATTTGGACATTTTGATAAGATTTCTTCTGTAATTTGGATTTTATTTAAGAAAATTGCATCTGAATCGCCGATTCTTTGAGCGACTTTATTTGATTCTGTTCTAGGAAAAACGGTCACTTCTGCTAATTTTTCAAATTCTGCCCAAGATAAATCTCCGGGATTAACTCCATGACCGTCTAATATTGTTAACTTCATTAAATGATTGACCTTATTAGCCGATTACATCAACACCACAGCCTGAAATAGCGTCATTAATTGGGCCTTCCGAAGCTGCATCATCATAATCAACTAAAACCTGTGATTTTTCACAATTTGCTACTACGTTTGTAACTCCAGCTACAGCTTTTACTGCATCCTGAACTTTACCCGCAGTAGCATCATCAAACATACCAACAACATATATTTTTTTTTGCATGGGGGACTCCAAAAAAAATAATTTAAGTACAAATATTATAATTCATGTTAGATGTTAATTCAAGATTATTCATTTTTAGAGTTAATTATATTTAAGACTTTCTTTTCATTAAAGAGAGTCATAAAGATTCCACCCAAGAGACAACAAATAGAAGCAACAAGAGCAACTAATCTGTAACCTTTACCTGTTGAAGCTCCAATTGTAGCAAGGGAAGTAAATAATAACATGGCTGCTGACTGACCAAATTTCATTGCAAAAGTTCTTGCGGCATAGAACATTCCGCTACGGCTTTCTCCGGTAACAATTTCATCTGCCTGAGCTATATCTGCAACAATTGCCTGAGGACAGATTCCAAAAATTGCCATAGGGAAAGAACCTAAAACAACAATCAAAATAGCCTGAAGGTAAATATTCATTCCTAATTTAGGTCCACAAATTGCGGTAAATCCAAAACATATAAAGAATCCTATAAAGGCCACAACTAATAATTTCTTTTTACCAAATTTTGCAGCAAGTTTTGTAATAAAAAGATAATAAACTAAAGATAAAGCGGTTAATCCTGCAAACATTGGGAAGGACATTGTTTCATCAAACTCAAGTAAACTTGTAACAAAGAATGGTAAACCAGTCTGGAACATTGTAAGTCCTAAGAAATAAATAATATCCTGTACAACAAATACTCTGAATTCTTTGTTCTTAAAAGTTTTTCCTAAAGAAGAAAGCATTGTACTTTCGCTAGGCTGGAAATCACAATAATCTTTTTCGTTAAGGAAGAAGGCAGGAATTAACATAAAAATAGTTGCAATTACAGATAAAATTACAAAAGTAATTCTCATGGCAGGAATTCTAGACATTCCACCGCCAATTAATCCACCCCAGATATAAGGAGCAACATAACCAATTGTAGTACCAACAATAAAAGTTAAGGAAATACAAGTTGAAAGTTTCATTTTTTCATCTTGAGTATGTCCAAGTTCAGCCAAAAGAGAAGTGTAAGGAGTACAATAACAGGTAATTGCAAAATAATAGGCTGCAACAAATACAAAGAGCCAAATTGTATTAATTGGTGAAACATGATTTACAGGGGCACAGAAAACAAGAACAAAAATCAAACCTAAAGGAATGGCACTGTAACGCATAAAAGGAATTCTTCTTCCTAATTTACTTTTACATTTATCAGACCAGCTACCAACAAGAGGATCGGTAATGGCATCAAAAATACGGCCTGCAAAAGTAATCAAACCGATGATTGTTAAAACTCCAAAAATTACACGACCTTCTGGAATCAAAGAAATCATACCTTCGCTTTTTGCCTTAAAATCCGGCTGATAAAAATATACAAGCCAAGAAGCAATCAATCCACTGATAATTGACCAACCTAACTGGCCAATCGCGTAAATCCACATTTTACCTTTTGTCAAAGATTTCATATTTTACTCCTAATTATGCACTGATTCCTTTGATTAACATATTGATAATCAACGATAATTCAGTTTTTCCGTTCACTAAAGAATCCATTTTAAGTAAATTTCCACTCAAAGATAGTTTTTGTGCAGTATTAAACATTGCGTGGGTAAGTGCAAAATATAAATCAGATTCTTTGCCTTTATATTTTTGATCAATACTCTTATCCATAATTCCTTTATTAATTGCAGATAAAAATATTGCTTCAACCGATTCAATTACATCTTCATAATCTTCAAGTTTTTCTTTTGATAAATCCACGCGGATAGCATAAGAGTCAAAGAAATATATAAATCTTAAGAAGTCTGTATTATTTTCAAAAAGGGTAACAAATAGCGATAAAATAAAATCTAACTGTTCAATTCCTTTTTTCTCTTCAAATTCTTTATTATCAAGATAAGGAGTCAACATAGATTTCTGCTGATTCCAGGCCCAGATTACAGTATTAATAACCATTTTTTCCTTAGTTGTATAATATCTGTAAAGGGAAGCAACACCAATTTCTGCCTTATCTGCAATATCTGTCATTGCAATAGTATCAATTCCTTTTTTAGAAAAGAGTTCAAAGGCAGCGGCCATTATTCTGTTTACTCTTTGTTCTTTTAAAACATGTTTATCAACCTTAAATTTTTCAGAAGCGGTCATGTTATCTCCAAAAATATTATTAATTATCAAAAGCCTTAATTACATTATAGGCCCCATCGTAAATTCCATCATTTTTATTTCTAATAATATTTGCGTTCATAGTTTTCAAGATTTCTTTATTTTCTATGAACATTTTTGCCATTGCAGAAGCAAATTCTGCACTTTGACATTCCTGACTTCCGTCTCCAAGTTCTGCAGAGTGAATTGCTCCCCATTTTTCGTGACCACCGACTCTTTTAATAAATAATTTTGGCAGTGGATAAAAAGACAATTCACTTGGTTTTGTTACAAGGACATCAGAAGCTCTCATCAAAAGATTTGTAATATAAACGGCAGCAAATATATCTTTATTATAGAAGACATGAAGACCTTTTGCAGCAGAATTATCTTTATTTGATAGAGCATCTTCTACAAATTTTTCTTCATCTTCCCAATTGTCAAAATGAGTCTGACAGAAAGATTCTTGATTTAATTCAGGGATTCTCTTTTTTAATTCATCATAAACATTAAGATAATCACCGCAATTCATATAAAGACAGGCCTTATTTTCTTTAATGTAAGGAATTAAAGTTTTAATAATTTGTGCAAAGGTATCAACCTGGGAACCGGCTCCACCAATTGTAAGAAGGAATCGAAGGGGTTTATTATTTTCCAGGCGGTCCAGACGTTTTTTGCAGTCTTCTTCGATGTTATTTACCAGTTCGTGGTCTATATACCGACCGGTATATAGAATCTGATCCCCAGGAATTGGATTTAAAATTTTTCCGGGAACAAAATCATTTAAGCTTCTGTAGCCAAAATAAGCATTATAAGTTTGAACTGTATGTAAAGCTCCCTCAGAAAGATGTAAAGCCATTGGCCAGTTATCAGGGATGGCATTGATTACATTTTTCATTCCGGCGTGGATTGCAGCCTGACAGGGCCAAACATGAGTTCCAACAAAAGGTAAATCTTTTGGAATCTCCTTAAAAACTGCAGTCATAAGCTGAGCATTTAACTGATCCCCAACATTGTAAGAAAGTTTTTTAAAGCCTTCGTAATTCAGGGGTTCCCAAACAATTTTATTAAAAAGTTTTGATTTTTGAGAAAGTCTAGAACCCAAAGAATATAAATCATTTTGACCTGAAATAATTTTTGTACAAGTTGTCTGTGGAAAAGAATTTAAGTCAAACCAAAGGGGAGTGTAACCTAACTTATGAGCCGCACTTGCAATTGCCATGGAGATTCTATAATGTCCAAAACCCATTCGGATATTTCCAATAATAATTGGTTTACCTGGTAATTCTTTTAATTGTTCTTCAAAAGGTTTTACAGGATTATCTTCAATTACAATTGTTTTTACCCCAAGAGATTTTCCTATTACTT
>JAIKYZ010000088.1 GCA_024682655.1 Treponema sp. | reverse complement strand
TTGAAGGTTACGGTATATGTAATAACAGTCCATACTGCATACAAGGTCACATCAGCTGTTGCTGTATAAGATGCCCCATCTGCATAAGCCGCACTACTTGCATCGCTGCTTGTTGCCCAGCCGGCAAAGGTATATCCACTTCTGCTGAAGCCTAATGTTGAAACTGATTTAAGAGCCTGTGCTGTGCCTGCTGTAAAGGTTTGACTTCCTGTTGCAGGACTTGCTCCATCATAATTTGCATTGAAGGTTACGGTGTACTGTGCTGGAGATTCTACTGTTGCACCCATTTCACAGGCTGTAAAAGAAAATATTAACATTAAACTAATTAATGCTGATATTTTTAAAAACTTTTTATTCATTCTATTCCTCCTTGTGGATGAACTTTTTTAATAATTTCAGAACAGAACAGCGTAAAGGTCTTGTTTTGTGTAGTAAATGGATTTTTTTGTAGTGTTTAGAATTGTTGAATAAACTTTCATTTTTTTAACTGTTCCGATGAAAAATAATATCATACAAAAATGATGATTTCAAGGATGGATCACTAAGATTGCTTCGTCGCTTCGCTCCTCGCAATAACAAAAAAAAGGAGCCCCGAAGGACTCCTTCTATGATTTGAGCCGCAGGCGAAGCTTGTCGGCTCGAAATTAATTTGACTTGCACTCAGGTGTCTAGTCATAGTTATTTTAAGCTGCAAGGACAAAGTCCGAAGTCAGCTTGAAAATCGACTTATACCAATCCCTGAGCTACCATAGCTTCTGCTACTTTAACAAATCCTGCTATATTAGCGCCAGCCACATAATTTACCCACTTGCCTTCTGTCTGATTAAATCTAACAGCTGTGTTGTAGCAGTTGTCGTGGATATTAATCATGATGTTGTGGAGTTTTTCGTCAACTTCTGCTGCAGACCATGAAAGTCTTTCTGAGTTCTGTGACATTTCAAGTCCAGAGGTTGCAACACCACCGGCATTTGAAGCTTTTCCTGGAGCATACAAAATCTTTGCAGCCTGGAATTTATTAACAGCGTCCAAGTTAGAAGGCATGTTAGCACCTTCAGCAACCAATTTAACACCATTCTTCAAAAGCATATCTGCATCTTCGCCAAGAAGTTCGTTCTGTGTTGCACATGGGAATGCACAGTCACATTTAACTTCCCAAACTTTCTTTCCTTCAAAGTATTTTGCAGATGGGAACTGTTTTACATATTCTGCGATACGACCACGGCGTACTGTCTTGAGTTCTTTAACCCAGTCAAGTTTTTCCTGTGTAATACCATCAGCATCGTAAATGTATCCGTTTGAGTCAGAAAGTGTAACAACTTTTGCTCCAAGCTGGATAAGTTTTTCTGCAGCATATTCAGCAACGTTTCCTGATCCTGAAACTACACAAACTTTACCCTTGAAATTATCTCCAACTTTCTTGAGCATTTCCTGAGCAAAGTAGATAAGTCCATATCCTGTTGCTTCTGTACGGATTAAAGAACCACCAAAGGTAAGACCTTTACCAGTCAAAACTCCAGTGTATTCGTCGCGGATTCTCTTGTACTGTCCAAAAAGATATCCAATTTCACGTCCACCAACGTTTTTGTCACCTGCAGGAACGTCAACGTCAGCACCAATATGACGATAAAGTTCTGTCATAAATGACTGACAGAATCTCATAACTTCTTTATCTGATTTTCCATGTGGATCAAAGTCAGAACCACCTTTTCCACCACCCATTGGGAGAGTTGTCAAAGAGTTTTTCAAAACCTGCTCAAATCCTAAAAATTTCAATACAGAAAGGTTTACTTCTTTAGAAAAACGAAGTCCTCCTTTATAAGGTCCAATAGCAGAGTTGAATTGTACGCGGAATCCACGATTTACATGATATACACCAGCATCATCCATCCATGGAACACGGAACATGATTACACGTTCTGGTTCTACCATTCTTTCAAGAATAGCATTTGGTTCCAACTGTGGCATCTGATCAACTGCTGGTTCAAGAGTTGTCAAAACTTCTTCTACTGCCTGTAAGAATTCTGGTTCGTTAGCATTCTTAGCCTTTACTTCTTCCCATACACGGTTTACGTAAGCGTTTTTCATTTATTATTTACTCCTTGGTCTCTTGTATAAAATTTGCATATTTATACAATCCCTTATTTCTAGAATATATCACAAAGGGCCTTTTTATGAAAAGTAAAAAAAGGAATTAAAATGCAATTTTATTAAAGTTTTTAAGTAGGATTAAATTTATTTGAATTTATGAACAAATTTTATGTCATTAATTACACAAAACGCACAGTTTAATAAAGAATATCTGTGCAATCTGCGCAAGGTAACTAAAATATCTTCTGGGCCAGTACCGAAATTCCCGGCCTGTCATAATTTCCCGAGCTGGCTATATTTTGAATATCAATGGAAGAATATTCATTATCCGGATAAAGCATTACAAGACTTATATCACCTTTTTGAAGAAAATTATGTTCGCCAAAATCTGTATATCTTGTAGCACCAATAGAAATCAAAATCTGCTGGGGATAAGAAGCTTCCTGTAAATAATCGCCAATTTTTTCTGCAGGCCCCTGATCTTCCTGATTATTTATTTTATCTATAATCCATTCCAATAATTGCTGGTAAATATAAGAATAATCTTTTATAAAACTGTTCTCTCCATAAGCAAAGGCCTTTCCGTCTCTTACTAAAAAAGAGGCAATTCTATAATTATTGATAATTCCATTTTCTGAAAATTCATCAATAGGTAAAAGATTTTCCGAGATTCCTTTACTTGAAGGTCCCCAGTTCTTTTTCAAACTGATTTTTTTTGCTCCTTCCTTCCTGATTGAACAATCGTTTGAAGCAGTAAAATATTGAGGTTTAAGAGAAATTACTTTTCCATCTTTCCATTGAGCCTGACAAATAATTGCACATTCTGGTTCAATCTGCAGTTTTTCTTCATTCTGAGGATAAATGATTTTATTTGAATCAAAAGGAAAGGTGTGTAAAAAAGCCGGGGTAGAAGAATTTTCTTTATTATCTCCTGGAATATAAGTTGGGAAAAGAGCCTTAGGAGCTCCCAGGGCCGCTTTTACATTTATAAAATCAATAGCCTCCCCTGCCTGTTCCAAGTGACCTGTAAAATTTCCTGCAACCCCAAAAGAAGGAATCTTCTTAAAATCAATATTCATAACTTATCTTTCCAAAACCTTTAATCCGTCAATAAATAAGCCTTTTACATAGCCCTGTAAAGTTTTTCCATTAAATGGAGTGAATTTTCCCTTACTGTAAAAGAGTTTAGAATCCACTGTCCATTTTTCATCTGGATCTAAAAGAACTAAATCTGCATCAAAACCGGCTTTTAATAATCCTTTGTTTATGCCTAAGATTTCAGCAGGTCTTGCAGACATTAATTCACTCAATTTACGGGCAGATATGCCATTCTGATCAACCAGAACTGTATTACAAACTGCATAAGATATTTCCAGCCCCGTAAAACCTGGTGCTCCATTCTTTTTATCTTCCTCGGTATGTGGTGCATGATCTGTAGAAATTACATCAACCAGGCCTTCTTTTATTCCTTCAATCAAAGCCTGACGGTCTTCATACTTTCTTAAGGGTGGATTTACAATATTAAAAATTTCCGGAGCCTCTTCGCCAATCAGACCAATATGATGAGGGGTAACTTCGCAGGTTAACTCAAATCCATTGTCCATTTCTTTGGCTTTTGCCTTACCAATTCTAATTGCATCCATACAATTTTTTGTACTAACGTGACACAAATGTAAATGGCAGCCGGCTGTCTGGGCCAGAAAAATATTTCGGATTGTATAAGAATCTTCAGCTATGGCCAAAAGTTCATTGGCCTTTTTTAAATCTTCTACACTTCCCTGAGCTCTGTAGGCTCGTGACTGGGCTACAAGAGTTGGATCTTCACAATGGCAGGCAACAGTAAGCCCTAATTTTCCAGCCTTGGCCATACCTTGCAGCATAACCTCAGAAGATAAAACATCTTTTCCATCTTCACTGATTACAGGTACATATTTTCTTTCAAGATTATCTAAATGGCTTGTTGTACTTCCATCAAAATCTTTTGTAATACTTACAACCTGAAACAAGTGAGTTAGACCAATTGCGGCGGCTTCTCTTTCAATTTTCATTGCCATTTCCTGAGAAGAAACCACAGGATTTGTATTTGGCATTGCAACTACTGTTCCAAAACCTCCAGCGGCGGCGGCATGTAAGCCAGAAGATAAATCTTCTTTTTGAGTTTGTCCCGGATAACGCATATGAACGTGCATATCAATAAAAGCAGGGCTAAGAGTTAAATCTTTGGCATCATATAATTCAAGTTTGTAATTTTCGCCATAACCGTCTTCTGCAAGAACCGATTTTGCCAAAGTTTCTACAGTTTTTGAATCTGTAAAATAGCCTTGAAAAACCGCCCTGATTTTATTGTCCACCACAAGAAGGGCTCCGGCGGTATCCATATTTTTATCAAGTAAACGAGCATTGTAAATAAATGTTGCTTTTGTCATCTCAAATCCTTTTTATAATTTTTATTTTGTGATTTTTCCTGCAATGTAAAGGGTATCGCAATATTCACATCTATATAAACCTTTTGATTTATCTGCAAGGATAAAAGTTGGCTTTACATAATGTTCAGTCTGAGTTATACAGCGTGGATTTTTACAAGAAAAAACTCCTGAAACTTTAGAAGGTAGTTCCATTGTAATTTTGCGAACTATTTTTTCATCTTTGATTACATTTACACAAATATTTGGATCAATAAAACCCAAAACCGAATAATCAATATCAATGATATTATCAATCTTAATAATATCTTTTTTACCAGATTTTTCTGAAGGAACATTTTGAATCAAACAAGAAGTAAAATGAGCTTTATCAAGGCCCAGCCATTCAAAGATTCTCCAGCCTGAACCTGCACTTATATGATCAATTACCAAACCGTTTTTTATTGTATTTACGTTTAACATAAAAACTCCTTAAAATTCTAAAGCTTATTAAAGACTGCCGGTTAGTTTGGCTATAAGGGCCATTCTGGCATACATTCCATATTTTACCTGCTTAAAATAAGCGGCTCTTGGGTCGTCATCAACATCGATTGTAATTTCATTTACTCTTGGAAGTGGGTGCAAAACAATCATATGATTTCTGGCCATTTTCATTTTTTCTGCATCCAGGATATAGCTGTCCTTTAAGCGGATATAATCCTGTTCATTAAAGAATCTTTCTTTTTGAACACGGGTCATATAAAGTACGTCTAATTCACCAATTACTTCATCAAGGCTTTCTACAATTTTATATTCTACGCCGGCTGGTTCCAAAACATTTGTGATTAAATAATCTGGAACAGAAAGTTCTTTTGGGCTGATAAAAATATACTTATTTCCCTTAAAATGTCTTAAGGCTTCGGCAAGGGAGTGAACTGTACGTCCAAATTTTAAATCTCCACAAAAACCGATTGTATGATTTTCAAGGCCGCCTAAAAGCTGTCGAATTGTTACTAAATCTGTAAGTGTCTGAGTTGGATGATAATGTCCACCGTCCCCCGCATTAATTATAGGACAGGCAGAATATTTACTGGCCAAAAGGGAAGCTCCCTCTTTAGGAGTTCTCATTGCAATTACATCTGCATAACTTGAAACTACCCTGATTGTATCTGCAAGAGTTTCACCTTTTACAGTTGAGGTATTATCTGCATCCGAAAAACCTTCTACAGAACCTCCTAATCTAAGCATTGCCGCTTCAAAACTCAGTCGAGTTCTAGTGCTTGGCTCAAAAAAAAGTGTCGCGAGAATTTTCCCGCGACACACATCTTGAAATGATTTTGGATCAACAATAATTTGTTCTGCTAATGAACAAATTTCTTCAATTTCAGAAACCGACAAATCATCAGGTTGGATCAAATGACGACCAGCTAACATTTAGTTTACTCCTTAAAAATTTTTACAATATTAACATAAAGGAAGTATTGTGTGAAGAAGAGTAAAGAAAAATTTATGATTAAAAAATTTTTAACCCCGCTGGATTTTCCAGATTAAACTTGCATTTGCCTTTCCAGAACCAGAATCAAACCACCAGTCGGAAATCTGATTTGCAATTTCATCCAGAACCGATTGAGGTATAGCCGGTTGAACAGAAATGGAACTTCTTTCTACATAACCATTTTCATCAACTGTAAATTTAATAATTGCCTGACTAAAGTTGATTTTACTTTGATTTTCCTTTGATATTTTAATTTCTGGATTTGAAGGAAAAAGCAATTTTCTTGCCAAGCCGCCAGTCCATTCAAAATCATTTTCTGCAGAAAGACTTGTAGAATTTGTCTGACTTTTTGCCTGACCATTTACCCAAGACTGGGCCTTACCACTTGCCCCTTCAATATCTGCCAGCATATTTTGAACTTCCGAAGATGCCTTTGCAGTAGAGTGATTACTTGTAGTTTCCTGGCTTTTAATTCTCTGGTTTGAATCGTAAACCTGGGCCTGGGCATTTGATTGAACAACTCCGCTTTCTACAGGGACATATTCCTTTTTACTACTTTCGGCCACATCACTATCAAAAGAATCCCAGATAGAATCATCACTTACAGTAGAACTTTCTCCACTGAAAATATCATCAAGCTGGTCATCAACCGATTTATATAATTTTGGAGCTTCTCTTTTAGCAGGAGCCTGACTTTTACTATTTGTCTTTGGGCTTTCTTTTTTAGGACTTGCCTTTTTACTTTCCTGTTTTTTTGCATTTACAGCAGTTTTTGGAGTCTCTTTAATTTTTTCTACTTTTGGCTGAATTTTTGGACTTTCTGCAACCGCTTTTTCTTCTACAATTTTTTGAGCTGGAGCGGCCTGGGCTGCTGTTGATTCTTTTTCCTGACTTTCTTTTTTTACGTCGCTGGCTAATACAATTTGCACAGTTTTATATTTAGGCTTCTTATTTATTGGCTTAATAAAAATCATAAGAATCAAAAATATAAACCAAAAGATTCCAGTTCCAATAAGAGCTAAAATTTTACTGGTATAAAGAGGCTGACTGTCTTGTCCGAATAAAGGATATTTTGTCATTTTTCAGTAGCGGTCCTTAAATTTATTACGGCATAACCATTTTCGCGGATAACATCAAAAATTTTTACGATTTTTCCGTTTGTTACCTGAGCATCGGCTTCAAGGCTTACAGGGAATTCTGATTTTTTTACATCACCTGTATCATAAGCCCTTAACTGAGCGCCAAGAGTTTCCATTGTAACTTCTGTATCATTAAAAAACATTAGTCCGTCTTCATTTACGGTAATTGTAATTCCCTGATTTGAAGTTCCCTCTGAAGTATGACTTTCTGGAAGATTTAATTTTATTCCAGGAAGAATTGCAAAAGTGGTAGAAACTAAAAAGAAGAGAATCAGCTGAAAAACAACATCAAGCATAGGAGTCATATCAATACTAGACTGACGAACTCCCTTTCTTTTTGATTTTAATCGCATATCTCCTCCCCTATCTTATTCTTCCTGTAAGTTTTAAAAGAAGATCCGAAACTCTAGCTTCCATTTCTACAATCTGATGATTTACCTGATTAATAAAGTAATTATGAAAAATCAAAGAAGGAATAGAAACACAAAGTCCTGCAACAGTTGTAACAAGAGCTTCTGCAATTGCCCCAGCAAGAATAGCTGGATCACCCATTGAACCACCGGCGCCTAAAACACCAAAGGCCTTAATATTACCGGTTACAGTTCCCAAAAGTCCCAGTAAAGTTGCAATATTTGCAATAGTTCCCAAAGCTGTAAGAAGATGTTCAAACTGAGGAACAACGTAATCCATCTGAGTCTCTACGGTATCTTTTAAATCTGATTCCTGATAATTACGACATTCAATAGCCCGGCGCATTACCAGAGAAAGGGGTGTATTTACAGCTGCGGCAGCAACAACACAACCTTCATAATTTCCTGTGCGTAAAATATCATTTACATTTTTTACTAATTCATTGTCCTTTTTCTTTATGCTATGAAAATAAATACATCTTTCTATAATTATAAAAGTGGCTATGATTCCACAAAGAATAATTGGAATCATTAAAATTCCACCAGATTTTAAAGTTTCTAACATAATTTCCTCCGTTTATAAAACTTTATTCTACTATATTTTATTAGAAAAAGAATTTTACCATTACAGTTGCAAGGCCACCGCGTTCAGCATAAGCACCTGCATAAGATCTTACTTCTCCAGTTAAGAGATTAACAATATCTTCAACATTTGCCAACAATTGAACTTCATCTGTAATTTTATACATACCAGTTAAATTGAGTAATGGAGTTATGTATTTCTCATCAATATAAAAGGCAGAAGTAAATCCAAGGTTCCAGTTTGATTTTTCACCCTGTAAAGCAAGAGTAAGCTCAATCATATTTGCACTTTCAAGTACAGGAATGTAAATCCAGTTTGAATGCCAGTTAGCAGTAAAAGATAAAATCTTATAGTTAAAAATACCAGCAAAATCAGAAGTAAGGGCTTTTCTTTCCACCTGCTGGGCAGAATAAAATCCATGGTAAGGACTTGAAGAACCATAAGTTGCTTCCCAGATTCCATTTCCAAAGGCTGTCTGACGATATTCAATTTTTGCTGTACTTGAAAAAGCCGATTTTACAGGTAAAAGAATTTCAAAAAGTCCATACCAGTCAGAAGTTTCTGTTAAATCCTGATTAAGGGCTGTAAAATTATATTTTTTTTCAAAATCAATTCTTGATTGTCTGTAAGAATCCATTCCACCCTGGGCATTAATTTCCATTCTTCGGTTGGAAATCTTAATTGGGAAGTTAGAATCAATTCCAAGGGTAAAAGGAATTAAAGCCTGATTATCATTTAATTTATTTCCAGAAATAATTCCAAGTTCGGAGAATAATTTTACATATTCATTTTTCCAGTAAAAATCAGAGTCAAATTCAAACCTGTTTACAAGATTACTTTCGGTATTCAAAGAATAATTTCCGCCTAAATCAAGGTAAAAATTATCATTAGACCACAAAGCCTTAAAATTTGGATTGAACTCAAAAGAAGATGCTTCCTGAAGCCAATCATCAATTGAAGAATCATAGCCAGTTACAGTTAAATCAACATAACGTTTGTAAAAATCCAGTCCCAAATCAGAAGTGATTTCAAAACCCTTTGGCAAATTCCAGGTAAAATCAAAAGCACTAGAATATAAATTCTGAGAAACTTCACTTAATTCTACAACTTTGTGCTGGAATCCATTTTCTTCAAATTCATAAAGGCCCTTAAAGTTAAAATCAAAATTCTTCCAGCTAAAGCCTTTTTCAAGAAAAATATTACTGGTGCTATCATTATAATTATAAGTCAAAGGATTATTTCCGTAGCCTGCAGCAGCATCATGTGTAAAGGAAATATTAAAGGGAGAATCTTCATTTAATTCATAAATAGAAAAATTTGCATAAACTAAAGATGGAAAACCACCGCCTAATTTTCCTTCGGCAAATATTTTATTTTGAAGGGGAGCTGCCTCGTTGGATAAAAGTTCTGACTCTTCAATTTCAATCTGAGGAAATTGAGGTTCCAGAGGAGAAGAACCTTCCACCTCTTCCAGTAAATCTGAAAAATCTGGAATTACTGAAGTATCTACCTTTTCGGTCTGAGTTTCGATTTCGGTTACTACATTTGGTAATTCAATTTGACCTGCACTTGTATCCTGATTATTTTGCGCAGACAAAAATGATGAAATTAATGTAAAAATTGTAAAATATATAAATATCTTTTTCATAAGATTCCTCTCTTTAGTAAATTTTTTTATTTAAGCAGACTTCTGGCCCGGTTTGCATAAGCACTGGAAGGATAAAGTCTATTCAATAGATTAGAAATTTCCTGGGCTTCGGCAATTTTATTTGCAAGTTTGTAGGCTTCAACTGCACTGTACAAAACCGAAGCAGCCTCATTTGGCTTTGAATTTAAACTTTTTCTATATAATTCAGCAGCCTTTAAATATAAGGATGCTGCCTTTTCGTTGTTTTGATTTTTTCTTTCGTAACTGGCAATAAATTCTGTGTTTTGCGCTGCCAGATAAGTTTCGTCGTCCCCGGTTTGATTTTTAATTATTTCCTGGGCCAGTTCATAAGCTTCCCTCTGCAAAGAAGAATCTGCTGCATAATATTTTACAAGTTCTGAACCTGCAATTCTTCCCTCTTTACTTGAGGCTTTACCGAGTTTTTCGTATTCACTGATTTTTTCTGAAATCTTTTTATCTGTACCGCCAAGGATTCTTTCCAACTCGATAATTTTTCGTCCAATTTCATCTTTTGCAGCCTGATTTGGATAATTTTTTACGATTGCACGAGCAGTTGTTAAAGCCTGGGAATAATCTTCGTTTAGATAAAAGGCTTCCAGCAGATTTTTATAGGCCCCGTAAAGGTAAATACTCTGGGAATAATCAGAAATCAAGATTTTATTAAACTGAATTGATTTTGTGATATTTCCAAGTTTAAAATTTGAGTCGGCACATAAAAATAAAGCAGAATCAATAAATTTTCCCTTTGAATAAGTATAAATGTAATTATTGAATTTTACTTCTGCCATAGAATAATCTTGGTGTGAATAATAAAGCTGGCCTAAATTATACATTGCTTCTTGAGCATAAGGAGAATTTGGAAATTCTGTAAAAAGCTTACTATAAGCCTGATCTGCCAGAGAAATTTCATTTTTCTTTTCATAAATTTTAGCCAGCTGATAAAGACACTGCTGTCCAAATTCTGATTTTTGATCACTATAATTTTTTAGGAGGGAAAGTGCCTTATCAAAATCTTTTGAATTACTATAAATTTCTACACAGAAAAGAATTGCATTTTCTTCCTCTTTTTTATCTGCAGCAAATTTTATAAGTTTTTCTGCCTGAAGCTGGGCATTTTTAAAATCGCCAATTTGAAGAGCAGACTTAGCCGCATATTCACAGGCCTTTTTGCTAAAGGAAGTTACAAAATCAGACTGCTGACTTGTAAAGCGGATAAAAGAAAGGTAGGCATTTTTAAAATCACCCAGTAAATACTCTGTATAACCTTTGTAATAATAAGAAAGGAAATTAAAAGCTTCTTTACCAGCCTGACTTTTTATGTAGGAAATAAAATAAGACTGAGCTTTATTCCAATCTTTTAGATTAATCATACAAAGGCCACAAAAATAATCTTTCTGGCTATCATCAGATTTTAGGGCAAAATTGCAGGCTTTTGAATAAGAGGAAAGATAAAATAAATTCTTTGCATATTCAAATGAAGCCTTTTGACTAAGAAGGTCGGCCTGATTAATTTTTTCATAAATCTTACAAGCTTCTGTGTTTTTATTTAATTTTGAAAGAGCAGAAGCATATAATTCATAAAGACTTAAATTTTCCGAATTTACTTCTTCTTCAGCCAAAGTTGATAAAAATTCCTGGACTTGAGTGTAAGAAGAATTTTTATACAGGGCATAGGCATTTAAATATTTTGAGTGAATTACAGGCTTTTGGATTTTTTTATAAAGGTCAGAAACTTCACTAAGTTTACCCAGAAGAATTTTTACCTGCATCAATTCTGTGTAATAAGAATCTGAAAAATCTGGGAATATATCATTATAGAGGTCAGGATTATCTATAAGGCCCAGAATATTTTCTGCCTTTGTAAAATCACCTTCAAGTTCCACCGCAAGTTTGGCATCGTAAAAAAGTAAAACTGCCTGGTAAGAAGGATTTTTTGAATAATCTTTTGCCGAAGTAAAATACAAACTAGCCTTTTGATAATTTTTTTTGTCGAATTCGTCAATTCCAAGTCTAATCCAAAAATCACAGACTAAATCTGGAGAATCCTGAAAATTACCAACGGCTTTAGAAAAGATTTCTGCTGGATCTGCAATATTTTTTTCACTGGAAAGTCGATAGGCTAATTTCATGGCAATTACAGAAAGATTTTCCTGACCACTTTCTACTATTTGACAATATAAATCATAGGCTTTTTTATAGTCACCACTTTCTTCGTAAGCCTGGGCAGCATATAAAGTTATTGTAAAATATACCTTGGCCGAAAAATCTTCTTTACTAAGCTTCTGATAAAGGCTTATTGTCTGCTTTGACATCCCAAGTTGACCGTAAGTATTAATCAATTTTTGCAGGGCTTCGTCAAAATCTGTCTTTGCATAAGAATTTCCATTTTTGATTATATATTCCAAAATTGGCAGAGCCTTTGAAAATTCTTCTTGGGAATAATAAATTCTTGCAGTGTATAAAAGGGATTTATCATAATATTCTTTTGATTCTATTGCCTTTTCAATCTGACAGGATTTATAGAAATCTGGCAGGGCATTTTTATAATCTTTTAAAAAGTAATTTGCCAGGCCCTGTAAATAAAGGCATTGAGCAAGTTGACTGGAATCGCCTTCCAATTTTTTTTCAACTAAAGTCAGAATTTTAATTGCATCCTGATAGCGAAAAAGATTAATCAAAGCCTGCCCCTGCATCAACTTTACATTAACATCATAAACAGAGTCAGGAAAAGACTTTTGAAATTTTTCTGCCTTTTCAACTACTCCAGGATAAAACTTTGAATTGTAGGCGGCAGAAACTTCGTCGTAAACAGAAATCTCTGATGACCAGGCAAAAGAGATAAGATTTGTGAGGAAAAATAAAATTATTGTAAAAGTTTTTTTCATTTGTCTTACTGGGGGAAGAAATTTTCACTGCTTTTTACTCTTGTCAAATAAACAAAAGTATCTGGATAATACATACAAAAGTTTTCAAGAGTCATCTGACGGCCATTCATAAATACAGCACAGTCAAAAGCTCCATCATTTAAGAAGTAAGGAAAAAATGCAACGCATTCATTAAAAGCCATTACTTCTGGTTTTACAGTTCTATCAGTTCCCCTTATTGCTCCAAAATAAAATGTTCCAGGTTCGGTTGCTGCTAAAACATACAACATAGATTTTAATACTTCAATTGTATAACCACTATTTTCAATAAAGGTAACAATATTTTCTACACCAGTTTCTGTTATTGCAGAAGCAAAAGGATTTATATTTACATCTACTCCAGAATTACTAAATAAATAAGTCTGACCAGAATAAACAGAAACCAGGGCCGAAGCAAGATTTCTAATCCAGTCTAAAGCAAAGAAAAGACTATATTTTTGAGAAAGAATTCCCTGATAACCTGTATCTTTTACTTTTACAGTTTCAGTAATCAAAGGTTCTCTCTTTAATTGACTTCCGGCAATTGGTTCAACAAGTCCATCTGCAATCCACTTTACAAAACCTGCAGACGACAGAAAAAGTTTTTTATTTTCATTCTGATTCTGTAAATCCGACTGACTTTCAAAAGTCTTACCATTAGAAATCTGTACCAGCTGATTATATTCGTCGTACATTGCATCTTCTGTAAAAAGAATTAGTGGTAATTTTTCTTTGATTACGGCAATCATCTGCTGAATGCTGTGATAATCATCGGGGTTAGCTAAAACATAATCCCAGGGAAGAACATTTTTAGTGGTTTTCATAACTTCCTGGAAAGAAGAATAATAATATCTTTCAAAAGGAATTCCAGTAGAAACTCCTCTGGCAGCATAATTTCCAAAAATGATTAAATCTGTTAGGGCAAGTTTTCCATAAGGCGAAAATTGAATATAAACTTCGCTGTTTTTCAAAAAATAATAGCGTATTCTTAAAGTTTTTCCGCTTGCTTTATCCCGGATAACTACAAAAGCCCCCTGGGCATCGCCTGGATAAACATACTGTTCTTCTATTTTTATTCCCGAATCAGTATAAACATCAACATTAATTTTATTTTGAGGAGATACAAAAATATTAAAAGTTGATTCCCCCTCTTCCATACGAACCTGAAATTTTTGGCCAATATCATTTGTATAGATTTCAGGGATTTTTGCTCTTAGGCTTTCAATTGGAGCCTGGAACCAGGACTCTAACAAGCCCTGGCGAATTTCCGCAGAATCTGGAATTCCAAGAGAATTATATGCAGCAAAAAGCAAACTTGAACATAATAATAAAAATGCAAAAATTAAAGATTTTTTCATACTCTTCTATTTTCGGCATGTTTTTAGGTTAAAGTTAAATTAACTCTTTGATGCATAGTGAATTTGTGCTTCAACCAGGCTTCCATCCAGCTGACGAATCATATTTTCAGAAACTTCATCAGGATGTTTTCCAATTGGCGCATTTGAAAGTAAAAGTTTAAGACGGTTAATCTGATTAACTTCCGAAGCTCCTGGGTCGTAGTCAATAGCGGCAATATTTGCATCTGGATGACGACGTCTAAGTTCTTTTATCATTCCTTTACCGGTAACGTGGTTTGGAAGACAGGCAAATGGCTGAATACAGGCAATACTTGGAACACCTTCTTCAATAAGTTCTACCATTTCTGCAGTTAAGAACCAGCCTTCACCCATGATATTTCCAAGCTGAACAATATCATCAACAAGCTTCATTTTGTGGTAAATTGAAGTTGGAGGAGTAAATCTATTACTGCGCTTGTAATATTTCTTTGTCTTTCTTCTAAGCATTTCAACTACATTTATAAGAAGCTTTGAGATTCTTACTGCTTTTTTACTAGAATCAAGATTTTTATGTTTAAAGATTCCGTGTGAAAAACAGAAGAGGAAGAAATCAACAAATTCTGGAACAACTGCTTCTGCTCCTTCTTCTTCAATCTTCTTTACAATCTCATTATTTGCAGTTGGGTGGAATTTAACAAGAACTTCACCAACAATACCAACTCTTGCTTTTTTAATTGGCTTAAGTGGAAGTTTATCAAATTCTTTGATGATATTTTTACAAGCCTTTTCGTAACGATGGAAGGCAAAAGAACCCAAACAAATCTCTTCACATTCTTTATTCCATTTTTCGTAGAGAGCATCAGCAGAGCCAGGAACAAGTTCGTATGGACGAGTTCTGTAAAGACATTTCATTAAAACATCACCCAGCATAATAGACATGATTGCGTTTACAACCAGTTTTGGAGTCATTTTAAAGCCAGGATTTTTTTCAAAGCCCTGAACACTCATACTAATTACCGGGATATGGCCCCAGCCAGCATCCTTTAAGGCGCGGCGAATAAAGCCGATGTAGTTTGTGGCACGACAACCACCGCCAGTTTGAGTCATCAAAAGACTTACTTTCTTTAGATCATATTTTCCACTTTCCAGGGCAGCAATCATCTGGCCAGTGGTTAAAATAGATGGGTAGCAGGCATCATTATTTACATAGCGTAAACCTGCATCTACGGCCTTAGGATCTACAGCCTCTAAAACTTCAAACCTAAAATTTTCACTTTCAAAAGCCTTTTTCAAAAGTTTAAAGTGAATTGGAGACATCTGTGGTGCAAGAATTGTGTGAGTATATTTCATCTCCTCGGTGAATATTTCGCGGTGATAAGCTGACGACTGGTAAGACTGTTTTACATGATTTCGTCTTCTTTCTTTTACGGCAGCAATTAAAGATCTGATTCTGATACGGACAGCACCTAAGTTTGTACCTTCATCAATTTTGATTAAAGTGTACATTCTATTTTTTGCTTTTAAGATTTCATCAACCTGATCAGAAGTTACGGCATCAAGACCACAACCAAAAGAAGTCAACTGTACCAATTCAAGATTTGGCATTCCAGTTACAAAGGCAGCAGCCCTGTAAAGTCTGTTATGATAAACCCACTGATCAACTACACGTAAAGGTCTTTCGATACTTCCAAGATGAGCAACAGAATCTTCTGTGAAAACTGCAAGGCCCAGTCCATTAATAAGTTCTGGAATACCGTGGTTAATTTCTGGATCCAGGTGATAAGGACGTCCAGCAAGAACAATTCCACTTGCCCCTTTTCTGATTATTTCTTCAAGAGCATTTTCACCCTGAATTTGAGTTTCTTCCCTGAATTTTTCCTGCTCAGCAAAACCTGCATCTACTGCCTTTTTAATCTGGGCTTTTGTTAATGATGGGAAGTGAGGGATTAATTCTTCGGCCAGTCTTTCTGCCAGTCTTTCCTGATTATAAATTGGAAGGAATGGATTCATATATAAAATAGAAGAATCTTGTCTTAATTCGTCAACATTGTTTCTTAAAACTTCAGGATAACTTGCAACAATTGGACAGTTGTAATGATTATTTGCAGTTTTATCTTCCTGTTTTTCGTAAGGAGCGCAAGGATAGAAAATAAATTTAACTCCCTTTTGAATTAAACTTGTAATATGACCGTGACTTATTTTTCCAGGATAACAAACTGATTCAGAAGGAATTGTTTCAAGGCCCTTTTCGTAAACCTTACGGCTTGAACGTGGAGAAAGTACAACGCTAAATCCAAGCTGATCAAAGATTGTAAACCACATTGGATAATCTTCGTACATGTTTAGAACTCTTGGAATTCCAACCTGACCCATTGGAGCATCTTCTAACTTTCTTGCTTTATAATTAAAGAGTCTCTTATATTTCCAGTCAAAAAGATTAGGCAAAGGTCCAAGATCGTCATCGTCATCAAGACCTGTATTTTTCTTATTGCTGGCATCAATTACAGCACCTTCAATTTCGGCTCCGCGTTCACAACGGTTACCGGTAATAAATACACGTTTTTCATCTCCGGTAGAGAAGGTATTTATTGTAAGCAGACAATTGTTCTGACACTTTCCACAACGGCGAAGTTCCAGCTCAACATGGAATTTTTCTAAATCCTGCAAAGTGGCAATTGTAGAGTGGATTTCGTGTACTGTACCTTCAGGCTCTCCAGGTTTTGGAGCAGATAAATCTCTCCACTGGTCATAAGCAATTAAGGCAGAACCATAGGCACCCATCAAACCTGCAACATCAGGACGATAAGCTTTTATTCCGCCAATTTTTTCAAAGGCACGGAGGATAGCATCATTAAAGAAAGTTCCTCCCTGAACGACTACTTTTGTACCAATATCAGAAGCCTTACGAAGTTTAATTACTTTGAACAAGGCATTTTTAATTACTGAATAAGAAAGACCTGCGGCAATATCTGCAACAGAAGCACCTTCTTTCTGGGCCTGTTTTACTCGGCTGTTCATAAATACAGTACAGCGGGAACCCAAATCAACTGGTTTCTGGGCCATAAGGGCAATTTTTCCAAATTCCTTAACGTCCATTCCCATAGTGTTCGCAAAATTATCAAGGAAGGAACCACAACCAGAAGAACAGGCTTCATTCAACTGAATACTTACGATTGCCCCGTCTTTCATTTTAAGGGCCTTCATATCCTGACCACCAATATCCAGAAGGAATTCAACGCCAGGTACAAAGAAATTTGCTGCCCTAAAGTGAGTTATTGTTTCTACTTCGCCAGAATCTACTCCAAGAGCGGCCTGGAATAAGGCTTCTCCGTAACCTGTAGAAACGGCTCGGGCAATATATACGTCTTGAGGTAATTTACTGTACAAGTCTTTTAAAACTTTTACAGCAAGTTCAACAGGATTTCCCTGATTATGAGCATAAAAGTCCCAGATAATTCTTCCATCCTGATCTATAAGAACGGCTTTTGTAGTTGTTGAACCTGAATCCAAACCTAAAAATACTGGGCCGTGGGTTTTATTCAAATCACCGCGTTTTGCTTTTTCTTCAGAATGTCTAACCTGGAATTCATCAAGTTCTGCCTGATCTTTAAATAAAGGTTCAAGTCTTTGAACTTCCTGCATTTCGGCCCCAACAAGATTATGAAGACTTTCTTTGAATTCCCTGATACTTGGAAATTTTAAGTCAGGGTTTTCAGGATTTGCCTTTTGTTCGGCACTATAAGCACAACCAGAGGCAACAAAAAGCTGTGAATCTTCAGGGACTATAATTTCTTTTTCTGTTAATTTTAGAGTTTCTATAAAACGGAAGCGGAGCTGATCCAAAAAGTGTAAAGGCCCACCCAAAAAAGCAACATTTCCACGAATTGGTTTACCACAGGCAAGACCGGAAATTGTCTGCGAGACAACGGCCTGAAAAATTGAAGCGGCAATATCTTCGCGGCGGGCACCTTCGTTGATTAAAGGTTGAACGTCAGTTTTAGCAAATACCCCACAACGGGCTGCAATTGGATAAATCTGCTGAGCCCCTCTGGCAAGTTCATTTAAACCTGCGGCATCTGTTTCAAGTAAAGCGGCCATCTGATCAATAAAGGCACCTGTACCACCGGCACAAGTTCCATTCATACGCTGTTCAACACCGCCCTGGAAATAAGTTATTTTAGCGTCTTCGCCACCAAGTTCAATTACAACATCTGTCTGTGGAATTATCTTTTTTACAGCAGTTGTCGCAGCAATTACTTCCTGAATAAATGGAATATGTAACCACTGAGAAACTGAAAATCCACCCGATCCAGTTACCTTAACCGTAAGAGTCTGATCCTGCCCAGCCTGGAATTTAGTAGAAACTTCATCCAAAGCTTTAGAAACTACAGAAATAATTGTACTTCTAATATCAGCTCTATGTCTTTGATAATCGCCGTAAATTAATTTGTCATTTTCATCTAAAATCGCAACCTTAACGGTAGTGGATCCAACATCAATACCCATTCTTACGGGTATAAGATTTTTCTCTTCCATGACTAAAAGCCCCTATAATGTCAAACTGAGATAAATATATAAAAGAAATATAAACTCAATCTAAATTTATTAAAATGTTTAAATTGAATGGCTAAAATATCGCCATTCAATTTAACTTAGAGTTTCTTGCGAAACTCTTGTATTGCGAATCAAATATCCTCGGTTGTTG
>JAIKYZ010000081.1 GCA_024682655.1 Treponema sp. | reverse complement strand
CAGAAAATTGGCGTGGTGATGATGATTTAGATAATCGTCACGGCTATAAAAAAGGTCGTAATGGAGATTATCACAATAAGTCTTATAAAAATGACCGTAATGGTGATTATCATAAAAAGCCTTACGGAAATAATTCTTCTTCCAAACCAAGGCCAGAAAGCATCTGTTCAATCTGATTTTCTGCTTCGTATCCGCCCAATTCACCAAATTCAGCTTCAAGTTCAGCAGATCTAATTCCGTCTTCTTCTGTAAAATCTGCCTTAGCATAAATTTCATCACGGGCTTTAGAAACTTCGTAGAGTTTTGGATAGCCCATCATAACTGTATCTTTTACAGAATATTCATCGTAGGCAAAGTGGTCCTGCTTTAAAACAGCCATTCTTTCTCCTGGAGTCATAAAGATTTCACCTGAATCTTTTTCTAATTCTCCAGAAAGTAATTTCAGGAAAGTTGATTTACCGGCACCATTTGCACCAATAATTCCATAACAATTTCCCTTTGTAAACTTTAAATTTACGTCTTTAAAAAGTGGTTTTTCGCTGAATGACAGACTTACATCACTTACAGTAATCATACAATATTATCCTTAAAAATTATTTTTTACCGCCAAAAAGGCCCTTTAACTTCTGCCAGAATGATTCTTTCTTAACGGCAGCCGGCTTATTATTTGTCTTATTATTATAAGTTTTACCATTTTTATTATAAGAGTTCTTTTTGAAATCTCCCTTCTGGTAATTCTTATTATTTTTATAATTTTTATTCTTCTTATAGTCATTTGAAGATTTTGGCGAAGAGGCATAAGCTTCTTTGTACAACTTCATGCGTTCTTCAGAAGAAAGTCCTGCAAGTTTAGCTGGATCAATATAAGGCTTTCTTTCTCCCTTCTGATAATTACCTTTACCATTCTTATAAGGCTTTTTGTGATAATCAGAAGACTTTTTATAATCCTCTTTGTCAGAAGATTTATTTCCGTAAGGCTTTTTATGATAATCACCATTACGGTCATTTTTATAAGACTTATTGTGATAATCTCCATTACGACCTTTTTTATAGCCGTGACGATTATCTAAATCATCATCACCACGCCAATTTTCTGTCTTAATATATACGCCAGCCGATTTATCTTCTTCCATTTGGTCAGGATAAGCAACGGTAGAAGGAATCTGCATTTCGATATAACGTTCAATTGCTGGAAGATTGTAAACATCCTGTTCTGAACAGAAAGTATAAGCTTTTCCACTTTTTCCTGCACGGGCTGTACGACCAATTCTATGAACATAATTTTCGGCTTCAACAGGAAGGTCATAGTTAATTACCATTGCCAAATCATTAACATCAATACCGCGGGCTGCAACATCTGTAGCAACAAGCAATTTTACCTGGCCTGCTTTAAAATCCTTAAAAATCTGAATACGTTTTGACTGTGGCAAATCTCCAATTAAAAATTCTGCCTTAATGTCATTTAACTGAAGTCTTTTTGCTATAACTTCGCAGGAACGTTTTGTATTACAGAAAATAATTACACTTTCAGGATTTTCGTGTTTTAAAATTCCAAGCAAAAGTTTCATTTTTTCGTCAGAAGAAACATGAAGCAGTTCCTGTTTAATTTCGCTTACAGTAATATTTTCTGCTTCGATTGTAATTTCAACTGGGTCACGAGTATATTCCCAGGAAAGATTTTTAACATTAGTGTTCAAAGTTGCAGAGAAAAACATTGTCTGACGTTCTTCTGCTTTTGGAAGCCAGGTTAAAATCTTTCTTAAGTCAGCATAAAATCCCATATCAAACATTCTGTCGGCTTCGTCAATTACACAGAATTTTGCATCTTTAAGTTTAAGATTTCCACCTTCATAAAGATCAATTACACGGCCAGGAGTTCCAATAATAATATCAATTCCCTTTTTAAGATTGGCAATCTGTTTTTCGTAACCAACACCACCATAAACAGAAAAAGCCTTTAAACCGCTGCTTCCAACTAAAACTTTTGCTTCTTCTTCAATCTGAACAGCAAGTTCACGAGTTGGAGCCAAAATTAAACATTTTTTGCCCTTATTTTCTTCTTTGAGCATTTCTGAAATTACTGCAATAAGATAGGCTGCAGTTTTACCAGTTCCAGTCTGAGACTGAACATACAAGTCAGGACCTTTTGAGCCCTCTGTTGATTTAGAAGCTTTAATAACACTTTCCTGAACAGGAGTACAAGAAACATAAGTTGCAGCTTCAATTCCTTTCATAAGTCTTTCATCAAGACCAAATTCTACAAAATCCATACGATTTCCTTTTATATATTTTTCCGCACATGCACACAGGCAGGGGGTAATTTCTAACTAAATCATTTAATTATAGTGATTTTTTTACTTAGGGGGAAGAT
Organism: Treponema sp.; assembly: GCA_024682655.1. Lineage (GTDB taxonomy): Bacteria > Spirochaetota > Spirochaetia > Treponematales > Treponemataceae > Treponema_D. The sequence continues at coordinate 7,600 of JAIKYZ010000081.1, read as the reverse complement.
AGAGCAAATCCCGTAAAATCTTGCTATATCAACAAAAAGGTAAATATTGTAAAATGATTTTTATGATGAATGAAGAAAATAAAAACCAATATCAGGCTCAACTTTTTACAAACCGCCTGAAGAAAAAATATAAAGAATTGCGCAAAACAATGAGAAAAAACAGAATCTCCTCTTATAGACTTTACGACAGGGATATTCCAGAGATTCCACTTTCCCTTGATTTATATGAATTTCTACCTTCCGATATTGACAATCCTATTGAAGCAGCCCGCTTTCTTTCTGACCAGAACGCCAGACTTTCGGCAAATGAAGCAGGATTTGAAGCAAGTATAAAAGAACGTACATATGCTGTTCTTTACCTCTACGAAAGACCTTACCAAAAAGATCAAAATGAAGAAGAAGAATGGCTTAAACTTATGGCCAAGGCAGCCGCAGAGGTGATTGGAATAAGGGAAAATCAAATTATAAAAAAAGCCCGGGGACATAAAAATCATCAAAATGATAATGAAAAAGAAAATATTCAATATCAGAAAAATGATTCTTTTGCCATTCAGGGAATTACCCAGGAAGCAGGACAACTTTTCCGTCTGGATTTAAATTCCTATCTGGACACAGGTTTATTTTTTGACCACCGCCCTCTCCGCTCTAAGATTCGCGATATTTCTGCAAAAAAGAGAGTATTAAATCTTTTTTCTTACACCGCTTCCTTTTCGGTTTATGCAGCTCAGGGAAATGCGGCCAGAGTTGAATCTGTAGATTTATCTAACACCTATCTTGCCTGGGCAAAAGATAATATGAAATTAAATGGCTTTACAGATAAAAACAAATATATTTTTACCCGTGCAGATTGTATGAGATTTTTACAAGAAAAGGCTGTAAATGCAAAAGCAAATAAACTCAGTCCAGAAGAATTGTATGATTTAATTATTTTAGATCCGCCAACCTTTTCTAACAGTAAAAAAAGCCAGGAGGTTCTTGATATAAACCGTGACTGGCCCCAGCTGGTAAAAGATTGTCTTAATATTCTTGCTCCCGGCGGAAAACTTTATTTTTCTACAAATTCAGAAAGACTTAAGTTTGATCAGACAAAGATTCCGCCTAAAACAGCCGCTGGACTTGGTTTTACCTGTAAAGATATTACAGAAGAGACAATTCCAGCAGACTTTGCGGGTAAAAAACCACACAAAGTCTGGGAATTTAGCTTAAATAAGTCTGAAAAACTCTAATTTAATAGGCATAACCCATTGCAACAATTGTAAAGTTCTTGTCTTCATCTCCAGAAGCCATTTGAACTTTTATAGTGTGATCTTCTGAGCTTTCATTATCAAAAAGACATTCAACTTTACAATTGTTCCAGCCACCTTCTGGAGCGCCATCTAAAGTTTTAAACAAAACTCCATCAACATAAAGGTCTGCCTTTCCAAATTTTTCCGAAGACCAGAAGGCCCCTTCTTTGTAAACAAATATAAAGGACTTACAATTAAGGCTTATTTCAAATGCACTATTATCATCTGAATCAGAAGAATGTTTCCAGTTGTCAGTAAAATTTGATTTATTATCATTACCAGCCATTGGCTGACATTGGCTATCCACAGAAGAAAATCCACCTTTACTTATTACAGGCTTAGGATCAGAATTTTCATTACCTACCCTTATAAAATTGCTAAAAGCTTTACTTCCAAAATAATAATCTGGAAGAGAAATCTGACTGTCTATTGAATCGCCATCTACACTTGTAAAAAGATTCATAAGACAGGAAGCCATAATTTCATGACCAGCCTTTGTTGGATGAGTACCATCAGCTGAATATAAGTCAAAATCAAAATCTTCAAGTCCACTTTCAAAAATGGCATTTTTCATAGATATTTGTGGAACCTTATAATGTTCAGCTACAGGAATCTTAAACTCCTGAGTATTATATTTTTCCTTGTTCACAGAATATAAGGCAATAACACAAGTCTTTTCATCCCAACTGATTCCATTTCTAATTAAAACTTCAAATGCCTTATTATCAAAAGCCTCTTCTCCCCAGCCATCATTAACTGCAAATTCAACAATTAAAATATCTGGATTTCCATAAACTTTATTTATAATATCATCCAGATAGCGGACTGCCCCAAGAGAAGAAGGGGTTCCAGATAAACCTGCACAAGTTAAGACAAAATTTTCTTCGTTATCAGGATAATATTTCTGTCGGATTTTATTTGCAAACTGGTAGGCATAACCATCTGTATAACTTTCTCCTTTTGATTCATCAAAGCCCTGACCTTCTGTAATTGAACCACCAATTGCGGCACAAGTTACCTTTTCACCCGCTTTGATTTTTTCAAGAACTTTCTTCAATCTGTAATTATTTCCCTTACTATAAAGAGAAGCCTGAATTAAGGTTTCTTTATCTGCTGGGCTTAGAAAAGCTCCGTTTGCATAATAAGACATTTCTTCTTCCCAGGCAGAAATTAAATCCTGGGCAAAATCGTCGGCTCCTTCGTAAGGCTGGTTTGTCAAACGGTTAATAATATTATGACAATAACCGTCATCCCATTGATTTAAAGATAGTCTGTATTTCCCTGCAAGCTGGCAAAAATATGTTAGACACTCTTTACGCACACTATAATCAGAATTATTTGTTCCCCAATATTTTTCATAATATTCACCTGCATTTTCTATATTAAATTCGGTAATTGTTACAGGAATTCCTTTTAAAATAAATCTGTCATAAGCCTTTTTAAAACAGGTACTTATTTCTGTTCTGATTTCCTCTGTATAGTCTTTTCTAGCCCCATCTTTTGAATTAAATAAAAGTGGATATTTGTGAATGGCAACCATAAGTTTGTCTGTAGCAGTATCACTTGGAAGTTCAAAATAAGAAGAATCTACTGTGTTCCAGTCTGTGGCATAAGTTGGAACCATAATAAAGCGCTTAGCATTATTTCCGCCACTGGCACGAATTGTATCAACAATCAGCTGATTATAATCATTTAAAATTTCCGTTCCAGCCTTTTCATCTGAGTCACTAATGTCATACTTCCACAATTCAGTTCCATCTTCTTGAATTACTCTTGGTTCATTAAGAGTTTCAAAAATTAAACGCTCGTCATAACTTCCGTTAAAGGCAGCTGAAATCTGTTCATAGATTCTTTTTAAATATCTTTCAGATTCTGCCCTGTCTCTTTCTGCAAGATTATAACCGTCTGCATAACCTAAAGGACTTGGACAATAAGCGTGAACAGAATGATGTTCGTTCAAAATTACATAAAGACCATCATCTAAGGCCCAGTCTACAATTTTTTTTACATAAGCCATAAAATCAGGGTCAATCGTATAATTTTTATCAATGATATAAGGATACCAGGTAGCACAAATTCTTATAGATTTATAGCCCATATCCCGGACAGCATCTATAAACTCTTTATTTAGAGGAGGAATACCACTGCATTCTATTGCAAGCCCTGTAGTCTGATTTCCAAAAGCAACAGACTGGTCCAGAAGATTCATAATCAATGGATTTCCATCTTTATCATAATTATTTTGAAAACCAAAACCTGTATATTTACATAGTGGATTATTGTAAAAAGGACAAGTAGAAAGACCACTTCCAAGACTAAAACCAAGAGCAATTTTATCAGAAAGCTCCAGAGCCGAAATTGAATCATCAAAAGAGCCGGAAGATTTATCCACAATTGCAGCTTTTTTCTCAAGGACTTTTTCTTTTACAAAAGAGACCCCTTTAATTGTTAAACTTAAACTTTCTTTTCCAACATTCTCAGGCCCCTGTCTGCTCATAAGACTCAAATAATCAAAATCAGTCTTTCTATCCCCATCAAGCTCTATATAAGCTGTAGTCTTATAATCCTGTAAGGCAACTTCTGAATAAGTTCCGTCCTTATAATGCAGACGAAGATTCACATTTGGTAAATCCAGATTTTCATAAGTAAATTTTACATATTTATATTCATCTATATCAGTAGCAAAATCTTCTCCTTCATCAAGATAAAGATTGGCTCCTTTATAACCATTGATTAAGACAAGCTTTTTGCTAGAAGAATCATAAGAACCGTTATCTGTACCCCAAAGATATACATTTGAAATAGCAATAGAAAGAGAATCCTTATCCTCTTCATTTTCTTCAGTTTCTTCAGTTTCTTCAGTTTTTGTAGAATCTCTAGTATTTGCAGCCTCTCCACTTTCAATAGGATCTCTTACACATCCCATAACAGTAACACTTATTGTAATTAATAAAAGTGCAATAAAAATTGTAAACATTAAATTAAGCTTATTTTTCATAACAACCTCAAGTGAATATTATCATAAGTGTAAATTAGCTAGTTGGGAGAATTCTCCTTTTTTTTGAAAAATTATTTCTGCAGTTAAATACGTCGATTCAAGGCACGCGTACGCTTAAAGCCTTGACTTCGCCGTTTTTAGGGTTTGTAATAAACCCTAAATAAAAAAAAGACTTCCAAATGGAAGCCTTTTGTAAATCAGAAATCTAATTAATAAATTATTTATCTGCTTTAATTCCGTAACGTTTGTTGAAGCGATCAATACGACCTGCTGTATCAACAAGTTTCTGTTTTCCAGTATAGAATGGGTGGCATGCAGAACAAATTTCAACGTGGATGTTTTCTACTGTTGAACGTGTCTGAATAACATTACCACAAATACATGTGATAGTTGTAAGTTTGTAATCTGGGTGAATTCCCTTTTTCATAAAAATAACTCCTATAATCTTGCCCGATATTACGCCCGGCCGCCACTAGTAAAAACTATCATTCCGCTACCGTCAACTTAACTCAAAAATAATATCACAAGATAAAAATATTTAATAAATTATAATAAAAAATTGATTATCAGGTCAAGAGCCTAAAGTAAATCAAAGATATCCCTTATCAACTGTACTTTTTAATCAAATCTTCCATATTTTTACAATCTGCAAGTTTGATTAAATAACTTACATAATTTTCTACCGTATGAAGGGAAATAAAAAGCATATCGGCAATTTGTTTTTTACTTTTTCCCTGTAATACAAGTTCAAAGACAATTTTTTCCTGTTTTTTAAGAGCCGAGGTAATAGATTCCAACTGACTTTGTATTGATTCAGATTTTTTTTCGTAATAAGTAGAGCCCGCTTCGACTATTGAAAGACACTTTACTAACTCTTCCTCGCTGGCAACTTTTGAAATATAGCCCTGAACTCCTAAATCTTTGGCCTGTAAAATAAAACCCCAGGTATCATACATTGAATACATTACAATTTTTATTTGTGGATATAATCTTTTTAATTCTTTTACAAGAGTAAAACCAGACTCTCCGTCTGTCAGCTGGATATCAACAATTATAAGCTGGGGTTTTTCACTAAGGCCTTCTAAGGCTGAAAGACATTCTTCTCCATTAGAATAAGTGCCTGTAACTTTCCACTTTGTGTTACTTTCAAGATAATTTTTTAAACCATTTTTCAACATTGAATGGTCATCTACAATAAATAATTTACTTTCCATTACTAAAATCTTCCTTAAAATCAAATACCGCAGGTTGTTTCAACAACCGAGGATATTTGATTCGCAATACAAGAGTTTCGCAAGAAACTCTAAGTTAAATTGAATGGCGATATTTCAGCCATTCAATTTAAACCTTCTGTTTAATCTTTTACTTCATAGGGAATTTTTAATTGAACACTTAAACCTTCATTTGGGGTACTAAAGAATTCAATCTGACCACCTGCAACAGCTATTCTCTCCTTCATATTTCTTATACCAAAATTCATTTTACTTCGGCCAAGTTTATTTACATCACAGCCAATTCCATCGTCAATTATAAAAATTACCAGGGACTTATTATCTTCTTCTCCTTGAGTTTTTATAAGAATCTGTACTTTTGTGGCATAAGAATGTTTTTCGATATTTGACAGGGCTTCCTGAACTACCCTTACAATGTTTGTAGACCTTTCTGTATCCATTTTAGGAGCCATAAAATCTTTTTGAATTTGAATCTGGCATGGAATCTTTGTACGGGCAATAAACTGCTGGCAAAGAGTATCAATAATCGAAATTAATTCAGTTTGCTCACTTTGAACTGATAATTCAGCTGGCCTGAAGTTATAACAAATATTGCGCAGTAAAGAAATAACCTCGGTCATTTCATCAATAACTTTTTGCTTTTGCGCCTGCTGGTCTGGATTTACATTTATCATTTCTGCATCAAGTCTTATTGCCCTTATATTTTGAACAACTGAATCATGAATATCACGAGAAAGTTTACTTCTTTCCTCTTCCTGAATTTTAAATATAAAACGTTTATCTTTTTTAGAAAGATGCTGAGAAAATTTTCTTGATAAAATAATAATAATAAAAATCGACAGTAAAATAATTACAAGTATTGCAAGAATAAGGAGGTAAAAAGTAGTATCAAAGTCTTTTTTAGGGATTTTTACCTTTTTACCATTCAAAAGTTTTTTAGCCGCAGCTTCAGCTTCTTGCAAGCTATTAAATTTTAATAAATTTGAATCTCTATAAAGACAGTAAAAGGGACTATCTTTATCTTTATATATTAAAGAACCATAAATTTCACGGATAGCAGGCAGATTATCCTCAAGGGCATCAATTCTTACAGACTCAAGGGGTCTATTATATAATTCTGGGTAATCACCTTTTGAATCTTCAATTAAATAAGGAGTAAAAAAGGAAGTTTTCCATAGGTAAGAACCATCTTCATCAAGAGTTTGAATAGAAGTGTCTTTAAACATCCATATTCCATCTAGGGTTTTTACAAGCCAGGCAGTATAAGGCTGATATTCAATATGTAATGGATAACTTTTGGGTGATTTTTCTACACAGGAAAGTGCTGTTTCCTCTAAAATTTCTCCATTTCTGACCTTTTTTAAATGCTGGGATAATAATATAGAATCATCCCGGTAGATTCCATCTTCTACAAATCTTTTAAAAGCTTCTTCATCTGTAAAAGTCCCCTGGGAATTTTCGTAAACAAAAGTTTTTTCTCCGTAATCACAATAATAATATAACCAGTCAAGAAATTTTCTGTAATTTAACTGTCCCTTCTGGGTAAAAGCTACTCTGGCATTTGTTACAAGCCAGTTTGCAAGGCTAAAAGATCTTTCCATTCCTTGTCGGCTAAAAATCCCATCAATTCTCTTAAAAATATAAAAACCGGAATCATATAAAACTTCCTGATTATTAATAATTAATCCAGGCCCATAAGATTCTGCATACAAGACATCATTTACACTGCTATAACACATAGAAAGATTTCCCCAGTATTCATAACCGTGAAAATCTATAAGAATCTCAAATTGATTTGAAGAAGGATTAAAAGAAATAAGTTTTCTATTACTATTGGCATTTTTTTTTAAGTCTATAAAAAGAATTCCGTCATTTGTTACTTCAAAAGACAAGATTTTATAATCAAGATTAATAGGCTTATTTGCAGGACTATAAATATCATAATGCTCATCATCAGAAATTTTTAAAATACAATCCTGTCCAGAATCATTATTTTTGATTGAAAAATAAATACTTTTATTAAGATCCACTTTCCAAAAGCTAATTCCAATCAAAGATTTATCGTAAGTTTTATTAATCTCATA
>JAIKYZ010000077.1 GCA_024682655.1 Treponema sp. | reverse complement strand
AAACAACGCACACAGAAATACTATTATTTATAGAATCAATAAAATGGAAGAATTGCTTTTTTCAGATTTTTCAGATGGTGAAACCCGTACCGAACTGCAGGTTGCACTTTATATAAAAAATCTTTTAGAAAAAAATATGTTTGTTTAAGATTTCTTATTAAATGAACAGACTCATATCAGATTTTTCACCAGAACCAATAAAGGTCGCAACTCCGCCAAGTTCAACTCCATCAATCAGTTCTTCTTTATGAATTCCCATAATTATCATCAGGGAAGATTTATGTCAATTGAAGATTAATCCTTACATTCCCAGATTAAAGGGCAGTAATTATATTTATCACAGATTGAAAAAAGCATATAAAAGGAAAATGCTATAATTTTTATAGACCCCTATTCCACTGAAATCTTTGAGGAATCAAGAATGGAAAATACATGAGAATTGACGGTTACTTCTGATGGACCGAAGCCTGTCAAACAAGATGTAAGATTAAGATTGTTTAATCCACTTCCACTAGCCGATTGTACGGGTCTGAGTGTCAAAACTTATACCGATTTTATAGAGTGCTTTTGCACTGCCGTCATCTTTTGTTATGGCCGTAATACGGCATGAGGCTTTTTAAAAATCCAAAGCGTACCTCATTGTTCGGAAATCGCAGGGTGTAAAAAAACGCCGTCATAGTCTTTTATTGTGATGTATCCGCTCTGATAAAGCATTGGAATAGGATTTGTTGCAGTTTCTGTGGGGGCGTCAAACATTTCCTGAGTTGCGGCACCCCCCTCGTCAAAATCCTTTGGATCCATGTCATACTTGCTGATTAGTTTCGTTAAGATTGTGGGTGTGCCGGTTGAAAACCAGTAATTAGAAAGGCTTTTGTCAGCAAGTGCATTTATGAGGCTGAAAGGATTATAAACATCAGGTGAGTTTTCGCTAAAATGGTAGACATCGTACTGGGCTTTTAGAGCTTCACATACTTCTTCATAAGTAAGCTTTTGTTTTTCTGCAAGAGCCTGGATTTCCGGCTTCATCTGGGTAAAGAGTTCTTCTTCTGTAATTCCGCAGATGGAAGAATATTAATCGTCCATTGTGATGACATTCAGATTATTAAGCTCGCTACAAAAATTCTGCTGGCTTAACTTACTGATACCCGTCAGAAACAAAAAGCGGATTATTCCGCCGAGGTTTTTTAAAGGACTAAAGAATTTTCTCATTTCCTGCTTTAGTGTGTTTTGAAGCTCAGGGGTATCCATGCTGTCTAAAATAGGTGCGTCGTATTCATCAACAAGAACTACCGGTTGCATGCCGGTTTTGGCGTGAATTTCTTTTATTATTGTGGCAAAGCGGTCTCCCGGGTCGTCGCTGTTTTTTGTAACGCCGTACTTTTTTTCCCACTCACAAAGCTGTGAATTCAGGACAATCTGCAGAGTCCTAAAATCAACATATTTATTAATTGCAAAACTGATGTGCAAGACCGGATACTTTTTCCACTCGGTTTCGAGTTTTTCAATTGCAAGACCTATAAACAAATCCTTGCGGCCTTAAAAGTAGCATTTAAGCGTGCTCGGTCAGGGCAAAGTTACATCATAATAATACCCTTCTGGAATGAAGTCAGGGTCTACAGATTCCTCGTCAATAAGAATAAGCTTTTCAGAATCAGAAATTGGTACTAAATATTTATGACCTTGTAAACTGGCAATAGCATAACATTTATAATTACCCGCTTCAAATCTATCTAAGGCATAACAATTATTAGGATGACACGTTGCGCCTGATTCAAATATAAAAATATTCCGATAGTTATCTCTACCATATGTGTATTCGGTATGATAATGTTCTAGTTCGTAATAAAACTGGTCATACCAATCTTTTGCTTCAGGACACAGATGTGAACCAATTAACGGACTGTCAAAATAAACTGTACCGCTTCCAAAGTAAAAACTATCTAAATATATTTTAACCGAAGGAAGTTCATATTTATAAGCCATGTAATCAAGATTCAACCGTGTAGATACACTACCATTAAAGTGACTATTTTCTTGAAATCGACAATAGCTAAAACTAAAACCTTCTTTAAGAATATAATCTGCATAAAACTCAGTATAATTAGTTACTACATAGTTTGGACCAACAGGTACTCCATTTGCTTTCCATCCATTGAAACAAAAAAATTCTGAATCACTTAATACTGGAAAATATGTTTCATCAAGTACAGTGTTGTACTCTACTTTAACAGATTCAGGACAGTCACCATATAAAGTAACATATGTAATCGTATATTCATTTATTTCCCATTTTGCATAAAGAGTCACATTGCCTTTATTTTTGTTTGTATTCCAACAGTCAATCCTTTCATCATAATTCGGATTGTTGTACCAGCCTAAAAATGTATAGCCGGTTCGTTCTGGAGTTTTTAAGTTAATATTAACTGAATCAATATCGTAGTATTCAACTGTAGTTAATTCACCCCCGGTATAATTGTCATCAAAAGTAATTCTATAGCTCCACTTGGCATAAAGCATTTTGCCATAGGCGTAATCATCATCCAGTGAAGTAACTTTTTTTCCTGAGAAATCAGCATTATAATAAAAGCCTTCAAATTTATACGGCTCAAAAACAGGCTCTTCCAATTCAACAGGAGTGCCGTAACTATAAATTGAAGGTGCGCTCTCAGACAGAATTCCCCCATTTAATACATAAAGAATAACTACCCGTGCATTTTTGCCGTTTGTTCCGTTCGAGCCATCAGTTCCGTTTTTGCCGGGAGAAGCTAACAATGTCCATTTTTCACCGTCGTAAATATATGAACATCCATCAGTTGTATTATAATATGCCCAAAGATATTGAGGATTTTCTATTTCATCTGCACTGGCAAAAGAGCCTATCCAGACAATACTGGAGTGTTCCGGCTCTGATTGAATATAATTTGTTACTTCTGTCTTGCAACTTAAACAAAAAAATATACAGATAAAAAAACAAACGCACAACTTTTTTAATTCTTTAATCATTATCTTAGTCCCCATCTACGGTAAATAATCAACAATTATGGATGATTCCATACTATGGGTGCATAAGGATACGAAGTACTATAATAGTAATAATTTTCTGTGTAAACTGTTACTGTAATAATAACAAAATTTCCACATTTATCTTGTGCTGAAAAATAATAGACAGTTCCATTAGCAGAACCATCCAATGTTAAAGTGCTTCCATTAGTGTAAGGGGAAGAAAGTCTTGCACAAGTTTGAGCATTACTGTAATAATTTATTGAATTATTTGAAGAGTATGCACTTATCCATTTCGGATTCAACCCTGATTCCAAATCTTCAAATGTTAATGCAATTTTTGCTTGAGTAAGATTACTACCTTTTCTCATATAAACTTTAAAAGCTGAATAATCATTATTATTCGTACAAGCCACTTTTATGTTAGTAGTATCCTTCGATTCCAGTTTCTTTACACGAGGCTTTTCTCCATCAACTGGATACTCACTATTAGTAACAGTTTTGCGTCCCACATTACCTAACTGGTCTGTAACTGTTATTGTAAGTCCCTGATCTGTTAAAGAAGCTGCAGTATATGCCCACTTAGCTGCATTTGTAAGAGTACCACCCACAACTCCACCTGGAATTATGTTAAAACTTTCACCTGTAAGAGTTATTCCATTTTCTTTTATACCGCACCCCGTTTCTGTTATCTTAAAAATAATAGAAGCTGTTCCAGAAGCCCAATTTGTATTTACACCATCGGTTACTCTTAAATTTGCATTTTTCTGATAAAGTTCTCCCAATGTTGAAAGTTGAGTATTTCCATCCGATATACCATATTTGTCAATAACAGTTGAAGTGCCGGCACTACACAATGTTATACGATAAGGAACAATACTTACAATTTCGATTTCTGGAGCAGTTGAATCTTCATCTAAAACAATCGTTGCAGTTTTCTGATTTCCAATTAAATCATAAGCAGTAAAATCATAAGTACCTTTAGTGTTTAATTCTATAGTATCATCATAAACCCAATATGAAACAGAATCTTTTTCATATTTACATTTACTAAAACCAATTCCATTATTAGTTCCATCCTCATCTGCAAAATCCTTAAAAGATACATAAACAGGGTCATTAGTAAGGTTTCGTGCATAATAATTACCGTTTTCATTCTTTTTTGCATTATCAGAAACTTTAATTTCTGGTCCTGCTTCGTCTGTTATAACAGTAATATATAGAGTTGAATAATTACCTAATATATCATAAATCTTATATTGATCGCCATTACATGCTCTTTGAATGCATTTATAATTATAACCAGAGTCATAATATTTTCTATAAGAATATTGATTTCCATTATTTCCATTCGCTGTAATACAATGAACATAATAATAAATAGTGTCATAACCATTAGCATATCCAGTTCCCTCAAGTTCATTATTACAGTTGATAGCAGATTCTATACTTGCAAATGGAAGTGGATCATAATAATGATTAAAATTATCTTCCAATACTATAGTTATATCATAAGCATTTTCTTCACCTTCATGAGCTTTATATATAATTTTAGTAGTTCCCCTAAAATAATCCTTAGGTGTAGGTGGAAGAGTATCAAGACAGATGCTTGTGGTTGCAGAAGAAGAACATAAATTATTTGAAACAGTCAAATTTAAAAGATTTGCAGAAGCTATTCGGTCACTATAATCGCATTGTTTAAATTTTTCTTTATCCATCTTACATTGTACTTCGCAATAAATAACTCCCTGGATTGTATTTTTGGGAATATCAAGATAATTTTTTGTACTTGAAGAACTATTATTATCATTTAGCAGAACAGAATCAGTTCTTGTATACTCAGAATTTTCTTCTGTTGCTTCATACACTGTATAAGATAGAACTTTAATAGAATTATCAAAAACTATACCATTTTCTCCAAAGTAAGCATTCGAGTCTGAACTTGATGATTTTGCGTAAAAAGCAAAGGTTATATCACCATTAGTTAAACCGTTAAAATTTTCAAATGTAAAAGTAGATGTTGGTGTATATTGATTCTGAAGATTATAACTAGAATTTAATGTCAATGTTTCTGGAGCACTAACATATCCTTCAGAAGTATCCCAGACTTCTAAACCATAAATAACAGGAGAATACATAGTTTTACTCTTAACATACAAAGTTTTATCCCTTAAATTTCCTGCATTATCAGAAACTGTAAACACATAAGTTTTATTAATGTCAACTGTAAACTCATCATTCCAGTCAGCAGCCACATCATCAACTGTTACACTCTTATATGCAACACCGCTCAGTGAATCACTAATTTCAATTTTAATTCGTTGTTCAACGTCTGTATAAATACTTACAGCATCCCCTTCATCTGAAATAACAGCAGTCTCACTTTCGCAGGCAATGGTAATTACAGGTGCAGTTACATCTACATAAACCGGCTGGCTTGAAAGACATTCTCCGGCACTTTCATTTCCTAAATCGTCGCGGAAGTAAAACCATGGATAATAGGTTTGTGTAGTATTCAAATCTGGAATAGGAAGAGTTAGTCCGGTATCAGAATTGGCATTGCAATAATCAGAAGATATAGAGTGAGTATCTTCTGTAGAAGAAGTAGAAAAACTAATCTTCCAGTCAACGGTTTTACTTGCGGTCTGCAAAGAGTTCCCGTTTACACTGAAAAGTCCTTCATCTACAATAGTTTTTGCAGTCTTAAATGTTATTTCTTCTTTTCCAGTTTTTGCATAAAGCCCATTTACTGTACCTTGTGTAATTAATAATCCGCCACTTACAGCGATATTACTTTCGTTGGTTTTTAAGCTTGGTGCAGTTGTATCGCGGACAAAATAAAATGTAGCAGGAACATCACTGTAATTTTCAAGGGCATCAACTGCTGTAAGTGTTATCTGATAAATACCGTCAGTTGAATAATTTGTAAAAAGTTCATCTAACTCTATGATTTGATTTTCAACACCACTCTCATCGCCGTCAATTTCTGTGGCCACTTCAAAATCATTTTTAGAACAACCTATAACATCATTCCATTCACCATTTTTATTAAAGAATTGGGTAGCTGCGGTCAAAACTGTGCCATTTGGAAGTTTAGCACCTTTATCTGCATACATAAGACGCTGAATAACTTCGTAGCGTAAAATTCCACTGTCTCCTCTTAAATCATCATTTGCAACAATACTAACTTTAAATGAATCATAATCAGAGGAAAAACGGTTATTTTGATAATCTTGCCAATCTTTAAAGTTTACAGTTTCTAAAATTTTTTCTTGTGACTGATTTTTTACTGCTAAAGAAGATGAAGTAATTACAGGTCCCTGAACATCTCCGTTAGAACCGGTACTAAAGGTCCAGTTATATGGATTATCCAATATTGCAGAGCCTTCTGTATAATCTGAAGCAATATTAGCTCCAAGTTCTACGAATATATATGATGCTGCTGGAAGCCATTTACTAGTATCTGTTTTATTTTTAAAAGGAATCACAATCTGAGTTCCATTTTTCTTAAGAGTTGTTTTTTCTGCATCAAAATAATCTGTTATGTCTCCAGTTAAATCTGCACCACCTTCATCATCACTTTTAGAATATGTGACTTTAAAATTTTTAAATCCTTTGATTTTACCATCACTGTCGGTATTTAAAATAGACTGCAAATCCATTTTTTTATTAAAGGTGATTTTTATAGGAGTTGTCATGCTTATATTTTTATCTGAAGTAAGAGGTTCTGTGAGTAAAACACTTGGTTTACTTGCGCAGACAGGAATAAGTATTAAATTTTCTATTTTTTGCTTGATTGTTACAGAACATTTTAGACTTTTTCCAGGGCCTTTGCCTTCTTCATCAGAAAATTCAACATATTCGCTGGGAAGAGGTTTATCTGCAAGAGATTTAAAATTTGAATAAGCCTTCCAGCCACTAAAATTATAAGCTTCGTCAACAGCAAAATTTACTACAAAAGGATAACCAATTTTAACAGTAACTGGGCTTCCTGTAGTTACATGTCCATAAAGCATACTTTCTGGGCTTACTGTTACGGTAATACTTTCGGCATTCGCGTATTTAATTTCTTCTTCAAGTTTGTTTTCAATGTCACTGCCAGCTAAAAAGTTCTTACAAGATAAAAAACAAAAAATTAATGATGTTGAAAAAATTGATAAAAAAAGTTTTGTGTAAATAGAGTTTTTGATGATTTTTTTTGATAATACTTTGAACATAACATCTCCGTATTTTAATAATAACATAATGTTAAATTTATTCAATACTTATTTAACTATTATGAAATTCTTATCTAATACTTTGAAAAATCTGACATATTTTAATCTTTTCTACTTTATATTGAAGAAATATATCTATAAGTCTATAATGTTTGCCTATGAAATCTTATGGTTATTTATTATTTTTGGCATTAATTTTACTTTCTACTAAAATTCTTGGTATTGCCACAAAGAGAATTCATCTCCCTCAGGTTGTTGGGGCTCTTATAGCGGGTATTATTCTTGGCCCATCTTGTCTTGGTTTAATAGAAGTTACTGATTTTATTAAAAAAACGGCTGAGATCGGTGTTATTATGCTCATGTTTACTGCAGGTATTGATACCGATATGAAAGACTTAAAAGAAACTGGCGGTAAAGCTTTTGTAATTGCCTGTTTCGGGGTTTTAGTTCCTTTATTATTCTGTGGTGCTTTGTATTTCTTCTTCTTTGAAAAAACTGTTGAATTTACAAGTATCTTAAAATCTTGTTTTGTTGGTATGGTTTTTGCGGCAACTTCTGTTGGTATTACTGTTGAAACTTTAAATGAACTTGGAAAATTAAAAACAAAAACTGGTACAACTTTATTAAGTGCTGCAATTATTGATGATATCCTTGGTATTGTTTTACTTTCCATTTTAACTGGTTTAAGTGGACAGGGTGAATCAACTTCTGCCAGTCCATTAATCGTAATTTTAAAGATTTTACTTTTCTTTGTATTTGTTTTTGTTGTAGGTTTTATTACTAAAAAGATTTTTGAACGTATTTCTGAAAAACATTATCAATCAAGAAGAATTGCTATCTGGGCCCTAGCCTTCTGTTTTGCTATGGCTTTCTGTGCTGAAGTTCTTTTTGGAGTTGCAGATATTACCGGAGCTTTCTTTGCTGGTCTTATTTTATGTAATGTTACAAAAGCCCGTCAGTATGTTGCTAAAAAAGTAACTGTAACTTCCTATATGCTCTTTACCCCTGTATTTTTTGCCAGCGTTGGTATGAGAACAGACCTTAAAACTATGAATCTTGAGATTCTGGTATTTGCCCTTATTCTTATAGTTCTTACTGTTCTTTCTAAGATTGTAGGTTGTGGTTTAGGTGCTAAAATCTGCGGTGCAAAAAATCATGAAGCCCTTGTAATTGGTGTTGGAATGGTTGCCCGAAGTGAAGTTGCTCTTATGGTTGCTCAAAAAGGTATTGATGCTGGTATGATTGATGCCAGAATTCTTCCTGCAATTATTTTAAGTGTAATTTCTTCTGCTTTGATTACGCCAATTTTATTAAAAGCCTCGGACGAAATTACCCTCTTTGATGAATCCCTTGCCGAAGAAGGCGCTT
>JAIKYZ010000065.1 GCA_024682655.1 Treponema sp. | reverse complement strand
GTGAAGAAAGTTTTTTTAATTCTTCAAGATTTTTTAGAACAAATTCTGCAAGGGTATTAAATTTATAATCAATTTCCCCCTGATTATAAGACAGAGGCTGAATACTTAAAGCTATTGCCGGGACCTTATCAAATACGGCTTGTCTTGCGGCTGCACAGGTTCCAGAATAAACTATATCTGTTCCAAGATTTCCCCCCAGATTAATTCCCGATATCAGTAAATCAAATTTTATATCAAATAAATTACTTGTAAGACCAATGGCGGCACAATCAGCAGGATAGCCCTGACAAGAATAAACTTTATCCTTAATCTTTGTTATGGCAGTATCATTAAACATTGTAATATGATTAGATACAGCACTTCTATTTCTATCTGGAGCCAGAACATAAACTTTATGCTCCTTAGATAAAACATCAACTAAAGTTTGTAATCCCGAAGAATCGTATCCATCATCATTGGTAACTAAAATATTCATTAATAAATCCTTTGAAGTAAAATTATTATGCGAAAATTAATCTATTACTAAAGTTGCTCCATCTTCAGGAAGAACTTCATAACATTCAGGTTTAAAACCAAATATTTTTTCAAACTCAGTAAGTTTTGTAAGAAAATTGTCATAATCACAATTACGGATAATCGCATAAAGACAGCGACCAAAACCATGCCCTGTAATTCTTCCACAGGTAACAGGATTTCTTGTGTTTTCAAGATTTGGTTCAAGTTCTCCAACTCTTTTTAAAAGCCAGTCAATTTCTGGACAGGAAATATTATACATATCCCTCATAGTTTCATGACTATTGTTTACGGCCCTTGCCAGTTTAAAGAAATCTTTATTTAAAATTCCTTCTCTGGCTTCAAGTAAATCCCCGTGTTCCCTCATTACAGATTTTAACTTTCTCTGTACTTCTTCAGAAACAACCGAAAGAACTTCATTTATTTCTGTTTTGTCGCTTATGTACTGCCAGCCACCATATACATTTGGCTTTCTTTCCCTTAAATCACCCAAAAGAAGTGCATATTCCGGCTCACAGATAGATTCTTCGTTCCATACAGAAAGACTTGGTACTTTTGTATCCACAAGAAGAATCTTTTTATCTTCAAAATCAAAAGGAATATAATCCCAGGTACTCTTTGAATAGTCACTGATTAATAAATTAGATTTTTTAGAAAATAAAGCAGAATAGTTATTGGCAAGGTAGTTTTGAACATGAAGGAAGTTTCTATTTCCGTTTTCCAGGACTTGAAGTAATTGAACATCTGAACACTTAAAAGAAAAAAGTTTCTTAATTGCAATTACCAGAGCCGCTTTCATGGCACTTGTTATACCAAAACCTGCAGCAGGAGGAATTGGACTAAAGATTGTAATATCTAAACCAGAAAGCTCATAACCACAGGATAAAAATCCATAAAAAACCGCTTTAAGGCTATTAGCCCATCTGTCTTCTTTTTTATATTTCAGGGATGAAACACTGGCTTTTTTTCTTTCGTTCAATTGGATGAAGTAAAACTTAACGTTGTTGTCACTTCTTTTAGAAATTGCAATATAGACAGTCAAATTCACAGCCATGGATAAAGTTTTATCTTTAAAGAACCATGAATGATCTCC
Source organism: Treponema sp. (assembly GCA_024682655.1). Taxonomy (GTDB): domain Bacteria; phylum Spirochaetota; class Spirochaetia; order Treponematales; family Treponemataceae; genus Treponema_D. The sequence continues at coordinate 40,580 of JAIKYZ010000065.1, read as the reverse complement.
TATAAGATGAAATCTCCCCGGTGCTTTGGCTATAACTTCAGGCTTTATTCCATATTCCAACTCGTGCGCATCATTTATCGCTTTCATAAATTGGATTTCCCCTTAAAACCTTTTTTATTTATTGAAATTATTAAATATCATCGCTATATTTAAAATATAACGCTTTTTAAATAATAATATAATGATTTTGATTTTACAAGTTTTTTATTCCGTTTTTTCTGGTCTACTCCTTGGATACGCAATTCCAAATGAACATTTAAAATTTGGTTGTGCCGCTTTAGCACTTTTTTGCCTTATTCCATATTACTTTGCAATAAAATCCTGTAGAAATTATAAAGAAGCTTATCTCTGTGGATTCCTTCAGGCAGGCAGTACCCATCTTTATTCAAGTTACTGGCTTGCAAACTTTAAGGACTTTGCCGCATTAACCCTGGGAGCCTCAGCTTTAGGAACAGCAATCATCGGAGCAAGTCTGGCACTTTTTTTATATTTTCCTTATTCAGCTAATTCAGACACAAGCAAAGAATTAAAAAATAAAGACCGCTACAAGCTTTTTGATTCAACTTCCTTTAAGATTTTATATTTTGCTTGTGTTTATACTCTCTACGAATGGTGTAAATCCTGTGGTTTTCTTGGATATCCCTGGGGAACAATTTCAACTGCCATTTATAACTGGAATATCGTAATGCAGATTGCTTCCTTCACCGGCACTTATGGAATTACCTTTGTTTTTGCCTTAACAAATGCCCTTTTTGCAGAAGGACTTGAAGAAGCTGCTAATCTTCCAGACCTGAAAAAAATTGAAAAAAATAAATTATTTGACCTTAAAATTACAGCCAGCCTTACCGGAATTTTGTTTTTAGTAATTTTAATTCACGGTGGATACTGGGAATTAAAGAAATTAAAGCCACAAAAACTTCTTACAACTATTGCTGTACAAAAAAATATAGACCCTTGGGATATTACAACCGATGCCCAGTCAATAACAATTTCTCAGCAACTTACAGAAAATCAATTAAAAGAACTGGATAAATTGCAAAAAGAGGCCCATTTAATTGTATGGAGCGAAGGTTCTTTAAGTTATTCTTTCCCTGCTGCAAATAGCCATTACTCAAGAAATCCAAAAGACAGGCCTTTAATTAAATTTATAAAAGAAAATAAAGTTCCTCTTGTTGCGGGTGGAAGTTATACAAAAGACAAAAAAAATAAAATCTATTACAACTCTGCTATTGTTTTTGACCAGAAAGGTAATTTCCGGGGTGTTTACGGTAAAAACCATCTGGTACCTATTGCAGAAGCAATTCCAGGAATGGAGTATCCAAAACTCAAAAACTTTATGAACAAAGTGATTGGTATTTCAAACGGATGGACTCCAGGTGACCAGTATGTTCTTTTTGATATACCTGCAATGTATCAGCCAAACAGAAGCTTAGCAGCTGTAAAAAATATAAATCTTAACCTGACTGCAAATGAAGAAGAAAAAATTGAAAATCAAAGAGCCTCTGTTAAAATTGCAACTCCAATCTGTTATGATGATGCCTTCCCGGATATTATGAGACCACTTTACCTTAATGGCGCAGAACTTTTTGTAAATCTTACAAACGATTCCTGGTCAAATAAAAAATCCAGTGAATATCAGCATTTTGTAGTTTCTTCTTATAGAACAATTGAATATAGAACTCCTATGATTAGGGTTTGCAACGGCGGTTATACTGTTGTTTTAGATCCAAAAGCCAAGGTTTTAAAAGATTTACCTCTCTTTACAGCCGATTCTTTCTGGTACAACGTTCCAGTTTACTCAAGAATGCCAACAATCTACTCAAAACTTGGAAACTGGCTGCCTTGGACAATATTTATTCTATTCCTTTTATACTTTCTTAAAGTATTTAAAGACAAAAAAATTATCAAATTTTAAAAATTCCAACTTTTTTAAGATTATTTTCAAAATTCACTTGTAAGGTCCACATTTAGCGTTTAATATAGGTACTTGAATAATAAAAACACTACAATTTTATTATTCAGGGAAAATTATGAGATGTCCGTCATGTGGTAATCTAGATGACAAAGTTCTTGAATCCAGAACAATGGCAAATGGCGAAAGTATACGACGTCGACGCGAATGTATGGCCTGTGGCTATAGATTCACAAGCTATGAAAGAATTGAAGAAAAACCTTTTATGGTTGTAAAAAGTGATGGTAGAAGACAACCTTTTGAAAGAGCAAAACTGGAAAAAGGTATTGAGAGAGCTTTAGAAAAAAGACCAATATCTACAAGTATGGTAGAACAGCTTTGTATTGATATTGAAGATGAGGCTATTAAACAGGCCAAGGAATCAAGAGAGATTCCAACTGCAGAATTGGGAGAACTGGTTCTGGAAAAATTATACTCGGTAGATAAAGTTGCTTATATCAGATTCGCTTCTGTATACAGGCACTTTGAAAATCTTGATGAGTTTATAAAAGAAGTAAAGAATTTAAAGCGAACTTCTTCAAAAGAATCGCACTAATTAAAAATTGAGTATATAATAACATAAAGGTGGGGGAAAAAATGAGTAATCAGTCAGAAGCTTCTGAACAATCTGTATTTCCAGAATGGAGAAGTTTTTTAGGCAGCAAATCAGATTCAGAAACAAAGGGAATTATTAAATCTGTTGTAAAAAGATCTGGTGTAATTGCTGACTACGACAGAACAAAAATCGAAACAGCTATTAACAAGGCCATAGAGGCAGTAACAAAATTAAAGGATCCTGATAAGGCAATTCATTTAACTGACTTAGTTGAAGAAAAATTAAGATTGCGACTTGCAGGTAGCCGGGCACATTCAATTCCAGCAATTGAAGAAATTCAAGACATTGTAGAAAGTGTTCTCATCGAAGAAAAAGAAGTTGAAATTGCAAAGGCTTATATTCTTTACAGAGCCCGACATGAAGCAATCCGTGACACTAAAAAACTTATGCTGGACATTAATAAAACAATGGACGGTTATTTAGCCCAGAGTGACTGGCGTGTTCACGAAAATGCTAATGTAAACTTTTCTCTTGGAGGATTGATTTTACACAATTCAGGAACAATTACAGCAAACTACTGGCTAGACAATATTTATTCAAGTGAAATTGCCGAAGCCCACAAGACTTGTGCATTCCATATTCATGATCTTTCTATGTTCAGCGGATATTGTGCAGGCTGGTCTTTAAGACAGCTGATTAAAGAAGGACTTGGCGGAGTTCCAGATAAAATTACCTCAAAACCTGCAACTCACCTTTCTACCCTTGTAAATCAGATTGTAAACTTTTTAGGCATTTTACAAAACGAATGGGCAGGGGCTCAGGCTTTTTCTTCTTTTGATACTTATCTGGCCCCTTTTGTAAGAACCGATAAACTCAACGAAAAACAGGTAAGACAGTGTATTCAAAGTTATGTTTACGGAGTTAATACACCTAGCCGCTGGGGTTCTCAGGCTCCTTTTACAAATATTACCTTGGACTGGGTTTGCCCGGATGATTTAAAAAATAAAAAAGCAATTGTTGGCGGAAAAGAACAGGATTTTACTTACGGTGACTGCCAGGAAGAAATGAATTTAATAAACAAGGTTTTTATTGAAATCATGATTGAAGGTGATGCAGAAGGCCGTGGATTTGCTTATCCAATTCCAACTTACAACATCACAAAAGATTTTGACTGGACCAGTGATAACGCAAAACTTCTCTTCCAGATGACAGCTCAATACGGAACACCTAATTTCCAGAACTTTGTTAATTCAGATTTAAATCCAAGTGATGTTAGATCTATGTGCTGTAGATTACAGCTTGATAAACGTGAACTTAGAAGACGTGGCGGTGGACTTTTTGGAGCCGATGAATTTACAGGTTCAATCGGGGTTGTAACAATCAATCTTCCACAAATTGCATACCTTGCAAAAGACGAAAATCAATTCTACAAACGCCTGGACTATTTAATGGATCTTGCTAAAGAAAGTCTTTGTATTAAACGTAAGGTAATTCAAAAACTTTATGATGGTGGACTTTATCCATACACCCGCCGTTACCTTAAAACTTTAACAAATCACTTTAATACAATCGGTCTTTGCGGAATGAATGAATGTTGTCTAAACTTCCTTGGGGTAGATATTTCTGATCCAAAAGGTAAAGCCTTTGCCGAAAATGTTCTTCAGCATATGAGAGAAAGAATGCAGGATTATCAGGAAGAAAGCGGAGATTTATTCAATCTTGAAGCAACACCTGCAGAATCAACTTCCTATCGTCTTGCAAAACACGATAAAGAACAGTTCCCTGATATCATTACAAGCGGAACAAGAGAACCATTCTATACAAATTCATCTCAGTTGCCAGTTGATTACACTGCAGATGTTTTTGAAGCTTTGGATCATCAGGAATCTTTGCAGACAAAATATACAGGTGGAACAATGTTCCATGTTTATATGGGAGAAGCAATTAAAGACTGGAAGGCTTGTGCAGAACTTGTAAAAACAATTTCCCACAAGTACAGAATCCCTTTCTTTACAATTTCACCAACTTATTCAATCTGTAAGATTCACGGCTATATTTCAGGCCAGCACTTTGAATGTCCAAAATGTAAGGCCGAAAAAGAAAAGGCATTAAAAGAAAAATTACAAAAACTTGAAGAAGAAAAAGAAAAAATTCTTGCTTCTAACAAATAAATTGCTAAATTAAGATTATAAAAAGAAATTAATAAATTCGGGAGGATTTAATAAAGATGCAGGCAAATAAAAGAAATCTGGCAGAGGTAGAAAAAGAAATTTTAGCTACTAAAGCCGAATTAGAAAATGTACATGGAACAGAAACCGAAGTTTACGCTCGTATCGTTGGATATTACAGAGCAGTAAAACACTGGAACGCTGGAAAAAGAGATGAATATGATCAGAGAAAAATGTTCACTCTGGAAGACAGCGGTATAGATCTTGAACTTTCTGAAAAACCAGAAATGACTTCAAAAATCGCAGAAAGAAAAATTACAGACCTGGAAAATCAAGAAAGCCCACTTGAAATTAATTGTCAGGACTCTTCTGTAAGTTATGAACTTTATACAAGAAAAACCTGTCCAAATTGTCCTCCAGTAAAAGATTTTATGTCTCATTTGGATATGGAAGGAAAGTCTATTGATGTAGACACAGAAGAAGGTTTGGCTCAGGCTGCTAAAAATGGAGTTTGTGCATCACCAACTGTTATTTTTTATAATGCAGATGGAATGGAAACAAAGCGCTGCCATAATGTTGAAGAATTGGAAAGTGTATTTAAATTAGTAGCAGAAAAAGCTTAATTTTATGCAGGAATTACCATTAAATAGACCTGCAGGAGTTCTGGTAAAAACCACTTGCGTTGATTACCCCGGACGTCTTGCAGGTTCTTTTTTTCTAAAAGGATGTAATATCCGCTGTCCCTATTGTTACAATAAAGAGTTAGTTTTAGAAAATCTAAGGCCGGATAATTTAAACACAATTCAGGAAGTTTTTGATCATCTTGAAAAAAGGCAGGGAATACTTTCGGGCTTTGTTATCAGCGGCGGAGAACCACTCTTAAATCCCTACACTCCTCTAATTATCAAAAAGGCCAAAGAATTAGGCTATAAAGTAAAAATAGACACCAACGGAACTCTACCCGGAAAATTAAAAACTTTTATCGAAAACCCGGAATTAAAACCTGATTTTATTGCCATGGATATAAAATGCCAGCCAAAAAAATATGCAAGTATTATCAGCGGGCAAAAATCTCCCCTTTACGGGAAAGTTGAGTTTTTTGAAAAGGTCCTTAAAGAATCTATTGATTTAATAAAAGAATATCCCCCAGAAAATCGGGAATGGAGAACGGTTTTAGTTCCTGGCCTGGTCGAAAAAGAAGATATTGAATACATTGCCTCAATTTTACCCCAAGATGCCAGCTGGCAATTTGCCCAGTTCATGAATAAAAACTGCCTGGATCCAAATTACGATAAAATATCTCCCTACACAGAAAGCGAAGCTCTGGAACTTATAAAATTAGCGCAAAAAAAAATTGCCGGAGCTGCATTACGCTAAAAGCCCGGCCTATATTCAATCTTAGAAAAAATTTACATTATTCTAGCAAATTCTTTTACAATCTGAGGAATTAAAGTTTCAACCCTACCATTACAACTCATTCCAGAAGCGTTTTTATGACCGCCACCACCAAATTTTGAAGCAACAGCAGAAACATCAACCTTATCCAAAGACCTAAAACCTCCGGTACAAGAAGAAACTGTTTCCTGTCTTAAGAAAACAACAGCCTCAACATCTTTTACAGAAAGTAACATCTGGTAGAGGGCATCAGAATCTCTTCCCTCCTGTCCGTAAAGTTTTGTATCTTCCATGGTTTCGTAAGTGATGATAAGTTTTCCTTCAAGAAAGCGTTCTGCCTTTGCAAGTAAAACTCCAAGCAATTTTCTAGTTGAATAAGGTTTACCTGAATTGATTTTATTATAGATTTTTCTAGGATCAACTCCGTAAGAAACCAATCTTCCGGCTGCTTCAAATACGGCCTGAGAAGAATCATTTAAGAATCTAAAGAAACCGGTATCGGTACAAAGTCCAAAAAATAAAACATCCGCAAGTTCTTTATCAAGAGGGCCAACAAGATTTTCGTAAAACTGCTGAATTAAAAAAGCACAGGCTGGAGCTTCTCCATCAATAAAACCTTTTGCATTTTCACTAAACCCTGCTGTTTTATGATGATCAATTACAAAAATATCAAGACCTGTAAAATCACCGTCAATATCACCTAAACGAGGAACTTCACAACAGTCAACAATAATCAGACCAGTTTTTTTTCTTTCTTCATCATCCAAAAATTCCATTGTTGGCGAGAAAAAATCTTCAAAGGCCTTAATTTCATTTCTCTTAAAAGGTCCTGCATTTAACATCTGATATTTTTTACCAAAATGTTCAAGGATTCCTTTAACTCCAAAACAGGAAGCTATACAATCTCCATCAGGTTCTTTATGACCTGCCAGGAAGAAAAAATCATGAGACTCAATAAAATCTTTCAGGCTCTGCAAATCATCTTTAGTAATTTCTTTCATTTCAATCTTCCTCCATGCAAAAAAAAAGAGGGCTTTAAATTGCCCTCTTAATTTATTGTATAATATAACTATAACTCTAATTCTTCAAGAGTATCTTTATCAGAACCTTCAATATCTTTGTGATAATCAGCAAGTCCCCAGATACCGTTTGATTTTGACATAGGAACCGAAAGAACTACTCTCTTAAATTCCCCTTCTTTTTTTACAACTGTAAGATAAGCAGAATTAGCAGTATTTACAGCTCTGAATTTTAATTTTCTAGGATCTTCAGGATTTCCATGTGCCCATTTTTTTGGGATTACCACATTTCCAATTCCAGTTTTATTTTTCTGATAAATTACAACATAAGCATCTTTACCTTCAAGAACCTTATAAACAGGAACATTTACATAAGACAAAGTTGACCATTTTGATTCATTCTTTTTATTGCCTTCATTTTCCTGAGCAAAAAGGCAAGCAGTAGAAAAAGCTGTAAGAATAGCAAATATCATTAAAAGTTTTTTCATATTATTCTCCTTAATTCTCCAATTAAATCCATTTATACTTATAAGATTATAATCTCATTAAAAAATTTTAACAACTCATATTTTTTTCAAAAGTGTGTAACAAAGTGCTATTTTAAGTTATTATATATATAAATACTCAATAAGGATTAAAAAATATGAAAAAAATACTTTATCTTACATTAGCACTTACACTTCTTTTTACCTCTTGTCAGTCTACAGATCAAGTTCAGGAAACACAAGATTCTTATCAAGATGGGGAATATGAATCTTCTGAACAATCAATTCAAAAAGACCAAAAACAAACAAAAAAGAAGAAAGGATTTTCCCTTTTTGATAATTCAGAAAAATATTTATATGGAAAGCAGTCTACTCTCTTTACCTTTGCAGTTACAAATCCTCTAAAACAGCAGGATGCCTTTGCAGTTTATAATGTAAAAACAGGAGATACAGGTTTTGCAAGTAATTATATGGCTGCCTACTATATGGTTTTCCTTGATGAATACAATCATCAGTTATTAGAAAAGGCCTACAATAATTATCTTTCTGATTTTGATAAAAAAATGTTAAAACGAGATGATAAACAAACTTACAAAGAGTACGGAAAAATCGAAGCCTCTTTAAACTGGGGTTCCTTAAAAAAATCTACACCAAACAATTCCAAAGGTGAATGTTATATAGGTTATTCTTTCTACAAGGGCTCACCTTATTTTACCTTAACTATGTTCCCAATGTTTAACGAATATTCAAACATTACAGATTCAGCCACAAGAGAATCCTTGCTTTTAAATTATTATTTTACAAAATCACAAATGAAGCTGATTCTTGAAAACAGCCAGAAAGACAATCTTAAAAAAGACATAGGTTACGATTTTGAATACCAGGAAGCATCAGATACCTACTAATTTTTAACATTATTTCTAAATAAAATTAAAATCCTTCAAGGTTAAATACTTGAAGGATTTTTTTTTGATTTTTTTTAGGGGATTTTTGTTAATTTTTGTTAACCTTTTTAACACTTATATTAACGCAGTTAATAAAAAAAAGAGACCTTAAGGTCTCTTCATTTTTTTTCTTGGATAGCGACCAATGGGATTGAACCATTGACATCACGGATATGAGCCGTGTGCTCTACCAACTGAGCTAGGTCGCCAAATATTTATGTTCAAAATATATCAATTTTATACATTTTGGTCAATATCTTTATAAAAATTATTATTTTTTTTTACTTTTTATTAAAATATGGCCACTTGGCACGAAACTTGCAATATATTTTATGGATATTTAAAAATCTTTTAAATATTACAAAAATACAAGGAGGGTCATTTATGAAAGAAAATGACTTGCTAACTTATTCTCAAGCTTGGAGTGATGGAAAATTGAGTGAAGAAAAGTTTCTGGAAAAACTTACACTTTACATCCTTCACAACAAAAAACTTTTGGGTCTTCAAAAATATGGTGAAGATTTTATTCAAGATTTACTTTTAAAAATACTGGAAACAGGAAGTAAATTTCTTGCCTCTTATGATTCAAAGATAGGACCTTTTGAAAATTATTTTAATGCGTATCTTTCAACTTTGATTCACACAAATAAAAAAGCGATGGTAAAAAAAATAATTGAATCAAAAGTCTTTGATGAGGAAAGTATAAATAATTATCCGGAAAAAAGTGCCCGCTACGAATTATTAGAACTTCCACCAGAATTTAAACCAAAGGCCCCCTATTCTTTCAACAAAATCGAAAAGGAAGATTTTGACAGAATCTTTAAACTTGAACCGAACAAAAAGGACAAAAGATTATTAGTTCTTGCCCTTAAATCATCCTTCTACATTACTGATTTTCAAATTGAAAATTTATGTAAATTTTATGAATTAGATCCTAAGGATTTTCTAAATTCGATTCAATATTGCAAATCAAGCATTACAGAAAAAAGTAAAAGAAGGGAAATGTTTATTCAAAGAAGAAATAAAGCCTACTGCTATCATAAAAAATATGAAAAAGAGCTGAATTTTCTTAAAGAAAAGGAGTATGTTCAAGAACCAGAAAGTCTAAAAAAAGAATTAGAGGCAAAAAATAATAAACATAAAGAATCCTGGACAAAATTAAACGAAAAATTTAACAAAGGATTTTTAAGTTTAAAACCATCAAATAAGACTGTAGCAAAAATACTTGGAATAAGCGAAAGACAAGTCTGCTATTACTTATATTGTCTAAAACACGACCTTTATAATAAAAATTCTTCACTAAAAGAAATTGAAGAGAATTTATCAAAGATTTTGGACGTCTGATTGTTTCATTATTTTTTTTGTTTTAATATGTGCTTATGAAAATTTACTTAGCAACTGGAAATAAAAACAAAAAAAGAGAAATGCAGGAATTATTACCTGAACATGAAATTTTAATCCCTTCTGACCAGGGAATTGAATTTAACCCCGATGAAACTGGATTAACCTTTTATGAAAACAGTTTAATAAAGGCAAAATATCTATTTGATATTGTCCACTGTCCTGTTATTGCAGACGATTCCGGCATTTGTGTTGATGCTCTCTCAGGAGCTCCTGGGATTTATTCTTCACGATATGCCGGTCCAGACTTTATGAAAGGTAAAGCCGATGGAAGTAAGATTCCTCAGGAAGATCAAAACAAATTTTTGATTCAGCAATTAAATGATGCACTAAAAAATGATAACAAAGTAAAAGGCGCATATTTACACGGTCCAAGATCCTGTCATTATACCTGTGCCATGGTTTTATACCTTGGAGAAGACAGATTATATGTGGCCCAGGAAACTTTTGAAGGAACTTTGATTGAAAATATTGAAGAATCAAGAGGGAATGGAGGCTTTGGTTACGACCCTATTGTTTATCTTCCTGAATATAAAAAGACAGTAGCCGAAATTTCCGCTGATGAAAAAAATGCAATTTCACACAGAGGAAAGGCTGTCAGGGCTTTACAAACCTTAATTAAAAATCTTTAAAAAAAAATAAAAAAAATTAAAAAACTATTAAAGTTTTACTATCCTCCCGCCGAGAATATATAAGAGTTGTTATGACTTGAAAAAATGGAAATTTTTCAGGCCGGCAATTCAAGCAAAAATGTGTAGATGTAGCCTTGTAAAACATTTACGCATTTTTGCGATTTTTAATCAGAAGAAAGGATTCTTCTGTTACATACATTCCAAGGAGGAATACTATGGTTATCAACCACAACATGTCGGCAATGTTTGCCAATCGTCAACTCGGAGTAACTGGAGTATCTTTGAACAAAGATATGGAAAAGTTATCATCTGGTGAAAGAATCAATCGTGCAGGCGATGACGCTTCTGGTCTTGCAGTATCTGAAAAGATGAGATCACAGATTAGAGGTTTAAATCAGGCTTCACAGAACGCATCAAACGGTATCAGTTTTATTCAGACAACTGAAGGTTATCTTCAGGAAACAACTGACGTTTTACAGCGTATTCGTGAATTAGCAATTCAGTCTTCAAATGGTATTTATTCATCTGAAGATCGTATGCAGATTCAGGTTGAAATTTCAGCTCTTGTATCTGAAGTTGATCGCGTAGCAAGCGCTGCTCAGTTCAATGGCATGAATATGCTTACAGGAAGATTTGCTCAGGCAACTGGAGAAAACACAGTTACTGCTTCTATGTGGTTCCACATTGGTGCTAACATGGATCAGAGAGTTCAGGTATTTATCGGAACAATGACTGCAGAAGCTCTTGGTGTAAGAGAAATGGGTACTGAAGAAAAGATTTCACTTGCCACACCGGAAGATGCCAACCGTGCAATTGGAGTTGTTGACGCAGCTTTAATGAAGATCAACAAACAGCGTGCAGACCTTGGTGCTTACCAGAACCGTCTTGAATTAACTGTAAAAGGACTTGATATTGGAGCTGAAAACTTACAGGCTTCAGAATCACGTATCCGTGATACAGATATGGCTTCACAGATGGTTGAATTCACTAAGAACTCTGTATTACAGCAGGCAGGTACAGCAATGTTGGCTCAGGCTAATAGTCAGTCACAGAATGTACTTAGTTTGTTGAGATAAATAACAAGATTTATACTACCTGCTTTAGATTGGTTTTATGCCACTAAAAGCAGGACTTATAATACCTTGTATTTACTCGGATAGTGTACTATAATTATTTGAGGTGTCGGTTCATCCCCTCACCTCAACTAATTGCACGGTGTTTTACTTCTACTTCCTTATGTACAATCCCAAAAAACACCTAGAAAAAATTGTAATTTATGCGAATTGTTTTTGCTTGATTTTTAATTTTGCATTATATTATTCGTTATAAATAAATTTAAGAACATTATTTTGCCTTTACTTTGTAATTGTGACTAAAAGTAGAGACAATATAATATAGAAATGTGCTTTTTCAGAAGCATATAGTTCTTTGACATTATGTTTTCCATGCATGTGGGTGACAGCAAGGACAGTCGGATTAGGATTAGTCTGACTATTCCTGCTGTAATAGGTCTGAAACTAAGCTGGGGGCGCAAAAACCGGTTTAGCCTTCACCTGCAGGACTTAAAGCAAGATGCTTTATAGTATATAAACATGGAGGGCATTAAACATGATTATTAATCACAATATGAGTTCGCTCTATGCTGATCGTGTATTGAACATTTCTAATGATTCAATCATGAGAAACATGGAAAAACTTTCTTCTGGAGAACGCATCAATCGTGCCGGAGATGATGCTTCAGGACTTGCAGTATCTGAAAAGATGCGCAGTCAGATTCGCGGATTGAACCAGGCTTCAAAGAACATTATGAATGGTGTTTCTTTCATTCAGACAACTGAAGGTTATTTGACTGAAACAACAGACATTCTTCAGCGTGTTCGTGAACTTGCTGTACAGTCTGCTAACGGTATCTACAGCGATGAAGATCGTATGCAGATTCAGGTAGAAGTATCACAGCTTGTTGCTGAAGTAGATAGAATTGCTAGCCAGGCTCAGTTCAACGGAATGAATATGCTTACAGGTAGATTCGGTGAAAACGGAGACCAGGTAATGCAGTTCCAGATTGGTGCTAACGTAGATCAGAATGCTAGAATTTTCATTGGTACAATGACAGCTACAGCACTCGGTCTTAAAGGTGCACAGGGTGGTGACGAACAGATCACTATCGCTTCACCAGACGAAGCTAACACAACACTTGCAACTGTTGACGCTGCATTGACAACAATCAACAAACAGCGTGCTGATCTTGGTGCTTACCAGAACAGATTTGAAATGGCTGCAAAGGGTGTAAATATTGCTGCTGAAAATACTCAGGCTGCAGAATCACGTATCCGCGATACAGATATGGCTTCTGAAATGGTTGAGTACACAAAGAACCAGATTCTCACACAAGCTGGTACAGCAATGCTTGCACAGGCTAACTCACAGTCACAAACTGTACTTGCTCTTTTACAGTAGTATAAATAAAGGGCGTTTTTCAAAGAGATCACTGGATGTCATCTTTTTGAAATAAAGAAAATAGAAGGGTTGCGCCACCCTTCTGTTTTCCTTTTTTTTTGTAAATAACACAAACTATATACAAGGAGGCGAACCTATGAACACAATATCAACTTCTATGGTTCACATGGCAATGGATGGCCAAGCTTTGTATAAGTCTGCAACAAATAACACAAAAAGTACTGCTAAAGTGCAGACTGTAACAACCGAACTTCCTAGTGGGGCCCAGGTTGCTCAGAGCATTGAAAAGAATATGGCTGATATAAAGGCCGATTCTCAACAACTTCAAAAAATGTCTGAAATGGTTGAAGGACACAAATTACAATTTAATGTTAACAAGGAATTAGGTACTGTAATTGTAAAAATTGTTGACCCTCAAACTGAACAGGTATTAAAGGAGATTCCATCTGAAGATATGCAAAGACTTAAATTAAGAATTCGCAGAGCCATTGGTGAGCTGAAATTAAAATAATTTAAGACTTTCTATTTAAAAGATAAATTGATATGGCTGGATTAAGTATACCAGGCGTTACAGATCAATATAATACATCAGAAACTGTCGAAAAACTGATGAAAATCGAGAGAATTCCGCTTACAAGGGAGCAGGAACAACTCGAGGATTATAAACTTCAGAAAGACGCCTGGAGAGAAATAAATGTACAACTCTCCTCTTTGCGTGACAGCACTAAAACTTTATATTCATACGATAATCCATTCAATAATAAACTCACAACATCAACACAAGAAGAAGCTATTACAGCAGAAGCAAATCGAAGTGCTGATTTCCAATCATTTAAAATTGATGTAGTTCAAACTGCCACCACAGACCGTTTTTTAACCGATGAACTTCCAGAAGATTATCAGGTTGAAGAAGGAATGTACACTTTTAAAGTTAGTGATAAACAAATTAATCTCAACTGGAAAGGCGGCAGTTTAAAGAACTTTTCAGAAGCAATAAACAGACGAAGCAATGGGGTCGTAAAATCAATGATTATCGGTTCCAGCGCAGGTAAAAAAACACTTTTAATTGAATCTTTAACCCCTGGCAAAGAAAATAAACTTATTTTTGAAGGAAAAGCAAAAGAATTTGCCCAATCAAGCGGAATGATTTCCCCTGTAAAATCAGAAAGTCAAACTTTGGGTGCAAAAAGAAGTGATTTAAGTAATATTCCAAATCTTGAAAAATCAAACAGCAGAATGCCTTCTTTATCTCTGTCAAATGTTGATTATTCAGATAATAAAATTACAGTAGATCCAAGAGGGGCTTTTCAAATAAACCTTCCTGCAAATATAAAAAATGACGACAGATTAACTTTATCATTTACAATTTCTCAGGAAAGTGTTGAAGATATTACTTACAAATTAAATCAAACTCCAGAAGAACCAATTATTCCTCAGTCGGGACAGGCAGTATTTAACGGCATTTCAATTGACAATTTTGATTCAGATACTCTTCTTCCAAAAAGTAAGACTCCCCCAGCCCCGGTTGATCCAATAGAAAATAATAAAGTCTTATATGCAATAATGGATGACGGCAGTGAAAAAGAAATCTCAATTTCAGACTTAAAAGACGGTCAGGAAAAAAATATAAGTCTTTCTTTAAAAGAATATAAAGGCATAAAAGGAATTTCTGTAAAAAATGAAAATACAGGAAAACAATATAAAATAACTCCAATTTCAGCCTATAACGAAAATCAAAATTTAGGATTTGCTCCAAATCATGCTGTTTCAACCGCTGACGATGCAATTATCAAATACGAAGGAATTACTATTACAAGGCCTACAAACACAATCGACGATGTAATTCCAGAAGTTACCTTAAATCTTCACGACAAAACAGAAAAAACTGCAACAATTGATATAAAACCCGATACAGAAGCTTCAAAAAATGCATTGATTGATTTTGTTGGTAAATATAATCAGGCAGTTGCAAAAATCAACATACTTTCTCAAAACAAAAATGACATTATTGAAGAATTAACTTACTTAAGTGACGAAGAAAAAGATCAGGCAAGAGAAAAACTAGGTCTTTTTACAACTGATTTTTCGCTCACAAGTATAAAAAGTAATATGCAGAACATAGTATCAACAGGTTATGCCTTTTCTGATGATGCTACAATTACTATGTTGTCACAAATAGGTATTTCAACCAACGCAAGTGGATTTTCTGGTTCTTATTCACAGAGCCGCTTAAGAGGCTATCTTGAAATTGACGAAAAAAAACTGGATTCAGCCTTAGAAAATCACCTGGATGATATTAAACAAATGTTTGGTTTTGATTCAGACGGAGATTTAATTGTTGATTCGGGAATTGCTTATGCTTTGGACAAACAGATAGGCGCCTACACCCAGACAGGTGGAATCTTAGCCCTAAAAACTTCAAATCTGGACTCAAGAATTAAAAGTTCAGAACAAAAAATCTCTAAACTTGAAAGTCAAATGGATGATAAAGAAGCCTCTTTAAGACAAAAGTACAGTTCAATGGAAGGCTCTTTAAACAGCCTGGAATCTCAACAAGACGCTATTTCAAACTTCTCTAAACAAAACAGTGGCGGAAACTAATCATTATAACAATAAGTTTTTGATATTTTTTTAAATTTATTTAAAAATAAATTAGTTGTTGATTTATGCCGATAATTAAATATCAAAATAAAATCTTACAAGGATACTAGAATGATTGAAATTTACATGAACGGTGAGAATATCAACGCAGAACTTGAAAATGAAAAGACAGTAGGTGATGTTTTACTTTCTTTTGAGCAGACTTGCGAAGAAAATAAAGCCGCTGTAATTGGAATTAAAATTAACGGAAAACAGATTGATTCAGAATCATTCGATCAGGAATCAGCTAAAGAACTTGGTCAGAATGATAAGTTTGAATTTACTGTTGTTACTGAAAACAATATAAAAGAGTCATTTAAGAATTTAGCCCAGCTTTTTGAAGTGCTTTCCAGCAATATGGAAGAAATTCCAGGAAAACTTCAAAATAATCAAAAAAAGGAAGTTTCTGAAACAATTAATAAACTTGCAGACAGTGTGGATCAGTTTTCCCACATTGCAGCCCTTGCCTCTTTGTTCCCAGAAACATTTTCACAAAAAGATATTGACGGTAAAAATTTAAAAGAATTCTTCAGTGATTTTTCTTCAATTCTTTTAGATTTTGAAAACGCCTTAAAAAATGATGATACTGTTTTAATCGGTGATTTAGCAGAATACGAAATTTGTCCAAGATTAAAATCAATTTCAGAAAGTCTTAAAACTTTTTAAATCTTAATACTAGGAGGGCAACATGAATTTCAATTCTGGTAATGGCGGATCTTTAATACAAGCTAGAAGTAATCTCCCTGTTGGAATAATTATTCTGATTGTAATAATTATCGCTGTAGTTCTTACTGCCCTCTGGTTTATCTCTAAAATGCTTTTAGACTACAAAAAGTCTGATAAATTCATCAATAAAGAAAAGAACAAGCCAACAAAACATTCCGATGTTGTTAAATTCTGTAAAGAAAATAATTTTAACAACGAACAAATTTCACTTTTGTGGGAAGTATTTTCAATTACAAAATCTCCTAATATTATGTACTTCTTTAATTCTTACAATGATGTAATTGAATTATTCAGACTTGCAATTGAAAAATTTTCTGCAATTGGAATTGATGACGAAGATTTATTTCAATTATTCCAGCTTGAATACAAATTAGAATTACTTCTTTCAAAAAAGAAAGGTTTACTTTCTACAACAGGAATTCCAATTAACACTACCCTTTTATATATTTCTGACTCAGGAGACCAACTTCCCTTTAAGTTGATAAAAAATAATCAGGATGCCATGTATTTTGATGTTCCTGAACATTTTTATAAATCTCCACATAAACCTAAAAGTTATGTAAAACAAAGGTTTATTTATAAAAATAATGAAGGTGTAACTTATAATTTTGAAGCAAGAATAATCAGATTTACAGAAGTTACAAAAGAGGAAGAAAAAATTTTTATTATGGTTGTTTCGCACACAGATAAATTATTTTCTACCGCGCAAAGAAATTTTAAGCGTGATTTCTGTGACTATGGATGTCATATTTTGCCAGTTAAAATTACAATTAATCCGCAAAATAAAAAAGCCGTTTACAACTTTACAAACAATCTGCATAAAAGTAGATTAACAAATATATCTGCAGGTGGTTGCTGTATTCAATCAAACATGCCTCTAAAAGAGAAGCAGAATATAGGCATTATACTTGATGATATGGGAATTGAAGAAAAAATTGTTGGAAATGTAAAGAGAACTCGTAGACTTCCAAACGGGGAATTTGCATTACACATACAATTTGTAAAAATATCAATTAAAACTAAAAACGAAATTTTAAAACGTATTTACAAGTATGAAATTTAATCTTACTTGCGTACACTTTATTTTTAAGGTAATGTAGAAGAGAATGAGAGTAGTTGAATTAAAGAATTTGCAAAGAGAAGAAGGCGAAATATTTTATTTAAGAAAATATATTTGCGATGCTCTTATAGAATTTCCAACCAGTAAGGAAGAAGTTTCAGTTTTATTTTCAATTGAAACAAATCCTTTTGGTCAAAAAAATATAGAGATCTCTTTTAATAAAGCATTAAATTATCCGCTTATACCAGTAAAAAAGGCTTTATTACAGTTTATTTTAAATGAAGAAAATGAAGGTCGTTTACCTTGTTAACTTTTATTACACATTCTAGTGAAGAAACTATTGAATTAGGAAAAATCATCGGTCAGCTTTTAGTCAAAGGTGATGTTATTGCTATGCAGGGAACTCTTGCGGCAGGAAAAACAACAATCACAAAAGGAATTGCTCAGGCTCTGGGGATAAATGATAATATCACAAGCCCTACTTTTTGTTTAATCAGTGAATATTATGGAAAAATGCCTCTTTATCATATGGACGTCTACAGATTAGATGGTGATGAAGATTTTGTTAATTTAGGCACAGATGATATGATTTATGGTGATGGAGTTTCTATTATTGAATGGAGCGAAAAAATTATGAATCAACTTCCTAAAAGAACAATAATATTAAAAATCACTCCAAATGATGACGGCACAAGAAAGATAGAAATTGACAATTGGAATAATGGTCCAATTGAATGGAATAAATAAATGAAAGCACTAATTATTGATTCAGCAGTAACAAAATTAACTATTTCAGCAAAAAATGATGATAAAAGTACAAGTTCAATTTTTGATATTGGAATGAGACAGTCAGAAATTCTTCTTCCCGCAATTGATTATGTTTTATCAAAATGTGGAATGACTTCAGACCAGCTGGATTATATGGCTGTTACCCAGGGACCAGGCTCTTTTACAGGTTTAAGACTTGCCTACTCGGCTCTTAAAGCAATTGAATGTGCTTTTAATATTCCAATCTATGGAATTTCCTCACTTTTAATTCATTCTTATCCTTATTTAGATTCAGATTATTTTGTTTTATCTTGTATAGATGCAAACAAGGACAGATTTTACGCTCATATCTTAAAAAAGGATAAAGAAATTCTTCCTGATGGAGATTATACTCTTGAAGAATTAAAAGAAAAAGTTTCAAATCTGGATAAATTACTGATTTGTGGACCAGACAGAGAAAAATTATATTCTTTACTTAAAGATGATTTTAAGGGAAAAGAAATTAAATATCCAAAATTTAACATTTTGACAAGCGAAACCTTAGCCTATTTAGCTGAAGAAAAAATTAAAAATAAAGAAGCCCCTCTTGAAGATTATCAGGGGCCAGTGTATTTAAGGGCTTCGGAAGCTGAAATTGTATTAAAACAAAAAGAAGCAGAAAATAATAAATAGATTTTTTAATAACTTTTTTATCTTTTTAACAATTTTGATAAGGCTGAAACAGCATCAATTGCAGATTTTGATTCAGATTTAGAAGATGCAAGGGCTGCAGCTTTATTTTCAGACTGAATATCATCAAAAATTTCCTGTCTGAATACTTTTACGCTTTTTGGGGCTTCAATTCCAATTTTTACCTGATCTCCGTGAATATCAATTAAAGTAATTGTAATATCATCTCCAATCTTTATTTTTTCATCAAGTTTTCTAGAGAGGATTAACATTATTTACCTCCCTTCTTTGCAAGACTTTCTACAATATTTACTTTAGTTGACCAGCGATTATCGTTAAGAATCACCTGCATACATTTTTTATTTACTTTGTTTATAACAAGAGGTCCCTGAAAATTAGCAGTAATTGGAGAACCATCAGAAGGAACTGTAACAATTGTCATAATAATAATATCTTCTGGTTTACTAATTCCAATTCTGGCTAAAGCTTCATCATCAATGTCAGTTTCGTAATCATCACAAATTAAAAAAGGATCAATAATTAAAAAAGCAAGATTTGGATCTTCTGCAGACTGTAACCACAAAAAAGGATCATAATCAGATTCTATAAGAGCGTATTTTGTGTAATCTTCAAAGCCAAAAAGACCTTCAGGAATTTCAAGAATACTTGCTTGGGGAACATCTTTTTTGCCATATGCTTTAGTCATAATTTCCATAAATATCTACCTGCCCAAAATCTTATCTCATATAGTTTAATAAAGTTGAATTATACATTTTTCCAGCCTGACTTAAAGTTGCCTGATTTGTATAATCTAATAATTTCATTTCAGTAATTGCTTTTGTAAAGTCAAGATCACCTTCTCTTGAAACCTGCTGAGTTACATCTAAAGCAAGTTTTGAACTTCTTGTAGCATTCAACTGGGCTCTTTCATATTCAGCACCAGATTTTGCAAGTCTAGTTACAAGACTGTTAATTCCCCTATCAAGTCCACCTAAAACACGACCACCAATTTCTTCGTTATCTCCGGAAATTAAAGCGTTTCTAAGGGCAATTACAGTATCAAACATAGAACCGCCGCTAATTCTAACTCCATCACCAAGATTGTAAGGAGGTTTCTGAGATGAATCTTTTACAATTCCAAGTTCATAAAGAGTATTTCCTTCAACATCATTTAACCAGAGCTGACGAGCATCTACTGTTTCAAGATTTAATCCCTTTCCAATTGGATCAACACTTGCTTTTACTGCAGCTGGACTGTTGTTGATTTTAGAAACCACAGAGTAAATATTATCTCCACGGTTGATTTGGATTTCAACTCCATCAATAGAAATTACATTATCAGAACTTGCCTGCCAGCTAGAAGCATCTCTTGCGCCAAAAAGTACCTGATTTTCTGCCCAGAAAGTTTTATTTCCGGCATTATCATTAACCAGATATTTATTTTCGTCAATTTCAACCTGATTTACATCAATATTTCCATTGTATTTTACATTCTGAATTAATTGATTTCCTGAACCAGGAACATTTCCCAATTCAACTTCAAAGGCTGTTGCTTTTGTATTTGTACCGGCAAAAATTGCATTTCCATCAGAATCAATAGCATTTGCATTTTGAATAAGCTGTTTTAAAAGTTCATCAACTTCGGTAGCCATATTCTTCATATCTTCTTTTGTATAGACTCCGTTGGCACCTGTTACAGCTAATTCCCTGACTCTCTGCATAATATCCAAAGAATCAGACATATATCCTTCTCTAAGAGAAAATTCATCCGATAAAGTAAGGGCATTTTTTTCAAAATTGTTTACTCTGGTCAAATAAGACTGATAACGAACCAAATGACCAGCCGCAATAGGATCATCTCTAAGAGATTGAATTCTATTTTGACTTCCAATTTGATTATTAACCTTATTTAATCTACTCTCCTGTAATCTAAGATTACTCTGAGTATCAAAATTATTCATCTGGCTACTAATTCTATGCATTTTCTATTCCTCTCTTAAAGAAAATTAAACTCCAAGTCTATTAATAATAGTATCGACTAAACTATCCCAAACTGTAATAAACTTAGCCGCTGCATTATATCCATGCTGAAATTTCATAACTTCAGCCAATTCTTCATCAATATTTACACCTGAAATTGAATCACGTAAATTATGCAAATCTTCCATAATTGAATTCTGACTCAAAAGATTCATTTCTGCCTGTTCACCTTTAAGACCAACATTAGTAACTGAATCTGCAAAATAATCATCAAAAGTTTTTTCAGAACCAACCATAATCTTACTGTTACGAATTGAAGCAATTTCTACGGCAGCTCTGGCATCACCTGTAAAGGCATTTCCATTAGAATCAAGATATCCAGCCGCAACATTCATAACATCATTTTTAATAGCTGCATTTACTTCAATATAAGCAGAAGGATTATAAACTGGGGCCACAGCAAACTGGCTTCCCTGGGTAAGGTTTTCAACTGCATCTGCCTGGGCAAAATCATAAGCATTTTCTGCCCCACTTCCATTTAAAATTCCCGAATAACCTGCGAGGAAATAACCAGAATCTTCTACATGGCGAATTACAAAATCTGGATTATCAATTGACTGGGAAGTTGTTGCTTTTAACACAAGATTATTATTTCTATCAAGATAAGCTTTTACTTCACTTGTAGAATCATTAATTCTTGCAATAACAGTTTCAACAGTATCTGTATGGAAATATGGAACTTCTACATTTCCACTTGTTCCACTAAAAGTCATTACGCCTTCAATTCCAACCTGCTGCTGTAAATCAAGCTGATTTTTTCCTGTAAATCTAAAAACATAAGAAGTATCAAGCTGACCATCACCATTTCGGTCAAAATTACCGTTAGCATTTTCTACAAATGGGTGCTGAACAAAGAAATCAAGTCCTGTAACTTTATTAGCGCCAGCGGCATTTCTATGAACATCATTTACTAAATCACTAAAGTTCATAGTCATTGTATTTAAAGACTGAATTTCATTTCTAACATCAACATCTCTTAATTCAACCAGGGCGCCCAGTTTACCGCCAGAAAATTTTGCATCATTTCCAGTGTCGGCCCAAACTAATTTACTGTAACCTGTATCATCAAAACGAGGCTGTAAATCTATATCTCTTGAAATATTACCCTGTACAATTACACGGCCATCTACGTGAACCATAAATTCATCTGAATCTCTTGTATCGGTTGTAACATTAATAAGTTCTGAAAGTTTATCAACAAGTAAATCACGGCGGTCTAATAAATCGTTTGGATTATCACCCATTGCTTTAGATTTTATAATTTCCGCATTTACATCGGCAATTTGACGGGTAATTGAATTAACCTGCTTTACGGTAGCTTCAATATCTCCGTTGATTAAATCAGCTACCCCAGAAAGGCTTTCCCAACGCTGATTAATTGAATCTGTAAGAGTTTCTGCACGAGTTACAACAGCCTGTCTTGCTGCCTGACTTTCGGGATTAATTGACAATTCCTGCCAGGCTTCCCAATATTTATCCATATTTGAGCGGATTGAAACATCATAAGGTTCATTATAAATCTGCTCTAACATAGTGTAATAATCACTGCGAGTCTGCCAGTAACTTTCGACATTCTGCTGACCAACAATTCTTTTATCAAGAAGTTCATCTCTAATACGATTTATACTCTGAACATCTACGCCCTGACCAATCATTCCAGGTCTTTCTGCTCTTGTTAAATCAGGTTTATAAAGAGGATCAAACTCTCTTATCTGCACTCTCTGACGAGAATAACCTTCTGTATTTGCATTGGAAATATTGTGACCTGCAGTTGTAATGGCATCTGTATTTGCCATAATACTTCTTTTACCAAGTTCAATTCCCGAAAATGTTGATCCCATAAGAAACTCCTATATTACTTTTTAATCCTAGTACAACTGATTAAGAACTACACTGCGAGGCTGAACCGATTCAAGTTTACCTTCGCGTGTATAATTTTTATTTCTACTTTGTGTTAATCCATTTTCCATAACTTCCATAATGAAGTTTCTGGCAATATTTACATAATCACCAAGCACACGATTTTCGATTTTACATTTTAATAATTTAGATCTTACCTTGCCTAATTTTTCAAAGAAATCTTTAATTTCTTCCTTGGAAAGAGTCATCTGAATTTCTTCTCTTCTTTTGTCTTTTTCCTGAAAAATTTCAGAGATTTCATTTATTTCCTGAGTAACGCGAACAAGGTCATTCCATTTTTTTTCTGTAACAGCAGCTCTAAGACATACTTGCTTCTGAATTAAAGTATCAAGAATTGTATCTTCACTATCTAATAAGTCATTAAACTCTTTACTTAAAGCATTCTTCATAAACGGCACTCCAAATTAAATTATTTTTATGGTCTATCAGTTGATTATCGGGTTATGAAAATTTTACTTAAGGATTTTTTTTTACATTTAAGATATTTTTTTTGGAAAAAAAAGGGGCAATTTTGAGGAAATTTTTGGTAAAATAAATTTTCGATTTTTCAAAAAAATAATTTTTATATAGAAGAAAGCGGCGATTGTGGAGAAAGCCTGGTTAAAATAAAAAAGGCATCCAGAAAAATCTGAATGCCTTTTGAGCCATGCAAGGATCGAACTTGCGACCCACAGATTAAGAGTCTGTTGCTCTACCAGCTGAGCTAATGGCCCGTAAAAGTAAAACTATATTATCAATTTTATTTATTTATATCAAGTAGATAAAATTGATTTTTTATAATTTTTTTTTGCGTCTGACAGGATTCGAACCTGCTACCCTCGGTTTCGAAGACCGATGCTCTATCCAGATGAGCTACAGGCGCATTAAAAACTAAAACCGATAGCGTAAAACTATCGGTTTCAAGTAATTACAAGCGGGTGCCTAGTCGGGATCGAACCGACGACAACCAGATCCACAATCTGGCGCTCTACCGCTGAACTATAGGCACCATATCTACAAAATGTAGTAATAGAAATATATCAAAAATTAACTTGTAAGGTCAAGAGCAAAATCCTCATAATATTAAATATTTTACACTTGACGTATTGACAGTTTTAAGCGTTTTCTTTATATTTTTTTATGTGGTTAGATTTAGCCATCACGCGAGAGTGGTGAAATTGGCATACACGCTAGACTTAGGATCTAGTGCTTAGGCGTGAGGGTTCAAGTCCCTCCTCTCGCAATTTACTTGCGATAATTTTTATGCGGGAATAGCACAGTGGTAGTGCGCCACCTTGCCAAGGTGGATGTCGTGGGTTCGATCCCCATTTCCCGCTCTACTGCAGATCTGAATATTCAGATGCAAATTTTTGCGGGAATAGCACAGTGGTAGTGCGCCACCTTGCCAAGGTGGATGTCGTGGGTTCGATCCCCATTTCCCGCTCTAAAAAGCAAAGCGATTTGGATTTCATCTGAATCGCTTTTTTTTTCATATATTAATTCAAGGGGTAAAAACTGTGAAAATCACAAAAGAATTCACAAACTTAGAAAAATCAGCAGTAAAACTTACAGTAACTGTTGCAAAAAAAGATGTTGAAGAAGCATACAAATCAACACTTTCAAATTATGTTAAAAATGCTCAGATTCCTGGCTTTAGAAAAGGTCATGTTCCAGCTAATATTCTTGAAAAGAAATATGGAGACTCCCTTAAGATTGATACATTAAATAACCTTATTAATGATTCAATGAATGAAATTTTTGAAAAAGAAACTGACAATCGTCCACTTCCTTATGCACAGCCAGTTATGGATCAGGCTCCAGAATTGGATATGACAAAAGATTTTACTTATTCAGTAACTTATGATGTATTCCCTAAAGTAGAAGTTAAAGATTTCTCAGGAATTACAATCAAAGAACCACAGGTAACAATCGGTGATGCAGAAATCAATGAAGAATTGAAGACTATGCAGGAAAGAAATGCAATGATTACTGATAAAAAAGATGGAACTGTAGAAAAAGGTAATGTAGTTACTATGAATTACAGCGAAATCGGAGATGACGGAAAAGTTATCGACGGTAGTCTGCGTGAAGATTTTGTATTCACAGTTGGTTCAGGCGAAAACCTCTACAAAGTTGATGATGATGTAGTTGGTATGAAACTTAACGAAACAAAAGAAATCACAAAGAAATATAAGAAAGATGATTCAAATGAAGAACTTGCTGGTAAAACTAAGAAAATCAGCGTAACAATCAAGAAAATTGCTGTAAGAGACATTCCAGCACTTGATGATGATTTTGCTCAGGATGTAAGTGATAAATATAAGACCCTTGATGATTTGAAAAAAGATATTACTAGAAATATGGAAACAGCTAAATCAAGAAAACTTAAAGAACTTAAAAACAATTCACTTCTTGAACAGCTTGTTGAAAAGAACCCATTTGATATTCCTGCTTCAATGCTTCAGGCTGAACTTGATGGCCGCTGGAATATGATGGCACAGCAGTTCCAGACAACTCCAGAACAGTTGGACAAAATGATTACAGCATCTGGTCAGACAAAAGAAGCTATGCTTAAAGAATGGACTGGCGACAGTGAAAAAATGCTCAAATCTAGAATCATCGTTGATTCATTACTTAGAGCAAGAAATATTTCTGTAACTCCAGAAGAAATCGAAGCTCAGTATAAAGTTATCGCTGATGAAGGCGGAATGGATGTAGAAGAAGTAAAGAAACATTATTCAGATCCAAGAGCTAAAGAATATCTCATTGACGATACAAAAGAAAATAAATTATATGATCAGCTTTACAAAGAAGTTAAAGTAACAAAGGGAGATAAAGTTTCTTTCAAAGAACTCTTTGAAACAAGATAATCCCTACCCACTCATAAATAGTCATTGTGTTTTTTGATTTAATAAAATTTATTTAAATCGTTTAAACACAGTGACTTTTTTTTGCCTTTTTTTAATTAAATCACTATATTTATGAGTAAGGAAATATAAATATGAATGAACAAATGAACACATTAGTACCATCAGTTATTGAACGCACTGGAAACGGCGAAAGAAGTTATGATATTTTTTCACGTTTGTTAAAAGACAGAATTATTTTCATCGACGGTGAAATTAATGATGTAACAGCAGATTTGGCAGTTGCTCAGATTTTGTTCCTGGAATCAGAAAATCCAGACAAAGATATCAGTGTTTATATCAACTCTCCAGGTGGTTCTGTAACAGCAGGTCTTGCAATTTACGATACAATGAAATATGTAAAGTGCGACATTCAGACAATTTGTATGGGACAAGCCGCAAGTATGGCAGCTATTCTCCTTGCAGGTGGAACAAAAGGCAAACGTTACGCTCTTCCTTCTTCAAGAGTTATGATTCACCAGCCTAGAGGTGGTGTAGAAGGTCAGGAAAGTGATATTTCCATTCTTGCAAAAGAAATTATAAGATTAAAGAAACTTTCTATTGAATACCTTGCAAATGATACAGGTAAAAAAATAGATGAAATTGCAACAGATATTGAAAGAGATTTCTTTATGTCTGCAAAAGAAGCTATGGACTATGGAATTATAGACCATGTAATGCCTTCAAGAAAATAATTAAATTTAAATTACTAGGATAAGATTATGAAACGCTTCAATTCAAATGACCAATTTTGTTTTTTCTGTGGTGCACCAGCAGGTAGAGATAGAAAATTAATTCAGGGACCATCAGGAAATACTTTTATTTGTAACAAATGTGTAGAAATCTGCAGGGAAATTCTTGAACAGGAAGCCTCAGATGTAACACCAATTGAATTGAAAGATGTTCCAACTCCTAAACAATTTAAGGAATATCTTGATCAATATGTTGTTGGTCAGGATGAAGCTAAAAAAGTTCTTTCTGTAGCGGTTTATAACCACTACAAAAGAATGTCTATTCCTACAAGAACTCAGGCAGATAGTTCTGCTGTAAAACTGGAAAAATCTAATATTCTTTTAATCGGACCTACTGGTAGTGGTAAAACTTTACTTGCAAAAACACTCGCTCAAAAATTAAAAGTTCCTTTTGCCATTGCAGATGCAACAACTTTAACTGAAGCAGGTTATGTAGGTGAAGATGTTGAAAATGTTTTATTAAAACTTATCAATGCCGCTGATGGAAATATTGAAGCAGCAGAAAGAGGAATTATCTTCATTGATGAAATTGATAAAATTGCCAGAAAGTCAGAAAACACTTCAATCACAAGAGATGTAAGTGGTGAAGGTGTTCAGCAGGCTCTCTTGAAAATAATCGAAGGTACAGTTGCAAGTGTTCCTCCTCAGGGTGGACGTAAACATCCTAATCAGGAAATGTTACAAATTGACACAACTAATATTCTTTTTGTATTAGGTGGTGCTTTCGTTGGCTTGGATAAGATTATTGAACAGAGAATTTCTGCTCATTCAATGGGCTTTGGTTCAAACATCGGTTTAATGAATGAAGAAGAAAAAATGACTCTCTTAAATAGCGCAACCCCAGATGATTTGGTAAAATTTGGACTTATTCCAGAACTTATCGGACGTATGCCAATTTGCTGTGCCCTTAAAGAATTAACAAGAGATGATTTAGTTTCAATTCTAACAGAACCAAAGAATGCTATTACAAAACAGTTCAAAACTTCTTTTGAAATTGATGATGTTAATCTTGAATTCGAAAAAGATGCAATCACAGAAATAGCAGATGAAGCAATTAGACAGAAAACCGGAGCTCGTGGACTTAGAACTATTGTAGAAAAAATGCTTATGGACATTATGTTTGAAGTTCCTGATATTCCTGGTAAAAAGAAAGTAGTAATTTCCAAAGACGTTGTTTTACAGAAAATAAAAGATCCAATGAAGATTATTATAAAAGAAAATCCACAAATTGAATCTGATGTAACAGCCTAGTTATCTTTAGAAGAGATAAATTAAAAGAGCACTTTGAATTTATTTTATTCAAAATGCTCTTTTTTTTATTTAAAAGAAATAAGATTTTTGATAAGTTCAAGGGTTTTATTTGCTGTTATCTGCCAGTCAAATCCGGCTGCATATTTCTGGCCTTTTGCAACCATTTTTTCCCTCATCTTAGGATTTTCTATAACATCCTGCATTAAATCTGCAATTTCAAAAACATCGGCAGAATTAAAATATTTTGGTGCATCTCCTGCAACTTCTTTTAAGGCTCCTTTATTAGAACACAAAACAGGAATACCACAGGCCATTGCTTCAAGAACTGGAAGCCCTACCCCTTCAATATCTGACGGAAAGATAAAAGCTTCGGCACCGGCAAAAAGTTTTGGAAGACTTTCGTGTGGGAAATATCCCAAGAGGAAAATGTCAGAGGCAAAATTACTGTTTACAACCATTCTCTGAATTTTTTCTACATATTCAGGATTTGCAAAATCTCCCGCAATTACCAAACGGTGAGAAAACCCTGTATTAGTCTTAAAGATTTCAAAAGCCTTTATCAAGGATAAATGATTTTTTCCTTCTTCCGAAAGTCTTGTTGCGTAAATAAAATAAGGCCTTTTAATTGCAAAAGGATTTATCTGAACAATATCTTCCGCATAATTTAAAGTTGGGAAAAATAATTTATGATCTATTCCATTTTGAATAATTACAATTTTTTTTGAAGAAATTCCGTGATTAATTAAATCCTGCTTTATATATTCAGAAGCGGCAATAATTTTTGTCGCGTGCTGAAATCCCTTTTTCATCTGACGAATATATCTTTTCTTTTCAGATTTTAAAACCTGTGTAATAGTTGTATTTACAACGATTACATTTTTATGTTTATATTTTTTAGGAATTACATAATCAGGGGCAGGAAATAAAACTAAATCATATTTTCTCTTTTTAAGAAATTTTCTAATTTTTCTTCTGTGCCAGTTTCTTTGAATAGTTAAATTATCAGCAATTGGAAGAGAAATAAAAGGTAATTCATTTTCAGAATTATAAGTATATCTATCAAGTTCCGGACCAAATAATTCAATCGAAATATCTTTTTCCAGGGGAAGATTTGATAATATATTCAAAAGATAAGAACCAACTCCAGAACGAGCATGGTTACATCCAAATACGTCAATTCCAATTTTCATAAGTTAAGTGGATTATAGCACTTTTTTGACCAATATGCTATTGTTTGAATATGTCTGATAAAAACTCTTTTTTACAATTATCTCAAGAAATTAACACAAGATTAAACAAACTCAACATTAAAGAGCCAACTCCAGTTCAAAATGAAATTATTCCAAGAATTTTAAAAGGGGAAAACATAATTTTTCAGTCAGAAACTGGAACTGGAAAAACCTTTGCCTATCTTTTACCTTTAATTGATAAGCTGGAAAAAGATGAAAATCACACTGATGTAAAAATAATCGTCGTTGCCCCAACTTTTGAACTTGCAAGTCAAATAAATCAGGCGGCAAAAAGTGTAAGTGACAGGAAAACAGCCTTATTAATAGGCGGAGCTCCAATTAGAAGACAAATCGAAACCTTAAAAGAAAAACCTCAGATTATAATTGGAACTGCCGCAAGATTAGTTGAATTAATCAGATTAAAAAAATTAAAGATTCAGAATTTATTTGCCATTGTTTTTGACGAAACTGACAGACTTGTAAAAAAAGAAGCCAGAGAAGATACCGAAAATCTAAGAGCCTTAATTGGAAAGGATGTAGAATTAATTGCCTGTACAGCAACAATCAACAAACAGACAAAAATATTTTACGGTGGAATAGAAAATGTCCTATTACCACCTGAAAATATCTTACAGACAAGAATTACTCACTGGGCTATTTATGCAGAAAGCCGCGATAAAATTGATACTTTAAGAAAATTTATTTTAGCAGAAAAACCTGAAAAGGCACTTATTTTTACTTCAAGGGCAGATCAGGTTGAAAATATTTACCAAAAATTAAAATTTAAAAAAATCGACTGTCAGGCCCTTCATGCAAAGACAGATAAACAAAAAAGAAAATCTACCTTTGATTCTTTCAGGTCAGGAAAGTGTAAACTTTTGATTACCAGTGATTTAGCCGCCAGAGGCCTTGATATCCCAGATATCAGCCATATAATTCAGATGGATTTACCAAATGACGATGATTTTTTTATTCACAGAAGCGGTAGAACAGCCAGAGCCGGTAAAAAAGGAATTAACCTTGTGATTGGTGATGAATACGAAATGAGACATTTTGCAGCCCTGGAAAAGAAATTAAAAATCACAGTCTACCCAAAAGAAATCCGTGAAGGAAAAGTTGTAGAACCTCTAATATAACATTTTAAATATCTTCCCTATTCCCTCTTAAAACATTATAATAGAAAAGATATTACAATTTAAAAAGGGATAATTAGGTGTTCTTAAAAAGTTTAGATATTCACGGTTTTAAATCATTCGCAGACAAAACTCACATCGCTTTTGCTGAAGGAATTACAGCCCTGGTAGGACCAAATGGTTGTGGTAAAAGTAATGTTGTTGATGCCATAAAATGGGTATTAGCCGAAAACCGCTCAAAGAATCTCCGTGCAGAAAAAATGGAAGACGTTATTTTTAATGGTACAGAACAACGTCAAGCCTTGAATGCCGCAGAAGTAACTTTAACACTCTCTAATGACAAAGGCCTTTTACCTCTTAACGAAGAAGAAATTGCAATTACCAGGCGTTTATATCGTTCTGGAGATCAGGAATTTTTTATCAACGGTCGTCAGGCAGGACCAACTGAAATCCGTAGATTATTTTTAGACACCGGTGTTGGTAAAGCAGCCTATTCTGTTATGGAACAGGGTAAAATTGATCAGATTCTTTCAAGTAAACCAGAAGACAGACGTTACTTATTTGAAGAAGCAGCCGGTATTTCAAGAAGTAAAGCAGAATGTGCTGAAGCGGAAAGAGAACTGGAAAGAACAAGACAAAATTTAGTTCAAATCGAAATTGCTCTGAACGAAATTAAAAGACAGTACGAAACCTTAAAGACTCAGTCAGATAAAACAATCAAATATCGAAAATTAAAGGAAGATATTTTTAATTATGAACTTGATCTTGCACTCTTAAAACTTAAAAATCAGGTTCAGGAAAAAGCCAGACACGAAGAAGAACTTAAAACTGTTCAGAATAAACGTGATAAAGTTCGTCTTGAAATTGAAGAAATCAACAATACAATCTCAGAAAATGTTGATAAAGTAAAAGAAATGCAGGAAGACCTTTATGCAAAGCAGGCTCAGCTTTTAGGTATTGGTCAGGAAAAAAATGGTAAACTTGAATTGATAAAACAGTTCAACGACCGTTCTTCAGAAATCCGCGAAAAGATTCAAACTCTTGAAGTTAGAAAAAATTCAATTCAGGAAAGAATTGATAATCTTCAGGAAGAAATTGATGATCAGAACGCTCAATTACATCAAAAGACAAAACAGTTAAACGACATCAAGAATAATATTTCTTCTTTTGAAAAAAATATTCAGATTTCAAGTTCACAAATTACAAACAATGATGAAAAAGCAGAAAATCTTTCTAAACAGATTGAAGAACTGGAAGAAGAAAGAATACTTTTACAAAAAGAACTTGCAACAATTACAGAAAATATCGTAAAAAAACTCGATGAAAAATTAAAGGACGCTGGTTTTTCTGAAAATGCTATGAAAAATGCAAAAGAAGAACTGGACACAAGCCTTAGTAAAATAAAAATCTACATAACCGGTAGAAAAAATATTTTCTCTGACCTTTTAAATAAAAAACGCAGTGCAGAAGAAAACGACAAATCATTAAAAGAAGCTGTTGAAGCCTTTGAAGAAGCAGAAAAGCAACTTGGCCAACTTGAAAATAATTTTGCAAAATATATCCAGGCCTCTCCTGCCTTTATCACAGAATTCCTTTCGCCAGAAGGAATTATGACAAAGAAGAGAGAAATTGATGAAAAAATTGCAGCAAATTCAAAGAAAGTAAACGACATAAACACAAATATTTCAGATTTAAATCTTGAAAATACAGAACTTTCAAAGAAAATTACAGAATATAAAGACACCTTAAATAAATTAAATGTAAATGAAGCCCAGATGCAGGGACAGATTCAATCTGCAGAACAGCAGATTTCAACTCTGGAAAGATCATTAACTTCAGAAAAAAATTCTATGCAGGAATGCGAAGAAGAAATCTACACTGAAAGTAAGAGAGCAGAAGAAGTTAGTGAAAAAATCTCTTCTATACAGGATGAATTGGACGAAATCGAAGCAAGGGGTCAAAAACTTGCAAAAGAAATGTCTAAACTTGATGAAGAAATTGCTAAGACAAACGAAAAAGTTTCTGGTAAAAATGATTCTCTTGATAAAAAACGAGCAGAACAAAATAAATATCAGGAACAATACGAAAGACTTACTCTTAGCCTTAACTCTTCAGATAATGATATTAGAAATATTAAGCAGAATTTCCAGGATCAATTCTCACGAGATTTAATGGAATTCGAAGAGAAAATGTATAAAATTACAGCCTCTTCTGCTGAAATCAAAGACAAATTAATTAACGCTAAACACGATTTATCTGCTCTTGGCAGCGTAAACCTCATGGCTCCGGAAGAATTCAACGAAGTAAAAGAACGTTACGAAAGACAAAATTCAAACTATGAAGATACAAAAAAGAGTTTGGAAAATCTTACTATCGTTGCAGAGGAAATTAAATCAAAATCTGCTGAATTATTCCTTGAAACCTATAATAAAATTAAAAAGAATTTCCACAATATGTTCCGTCGTCTCTTTAATGGTGGTCGTGCAGAATTAAAACTCGCAGACCCAGCCAATATTTTGACATCCGGAATTGATATTTATGCTCAGCCACCTGGAAAAAAACTTGAGAACATTGCTCTTTTATCCGGTGGTGAAAAAACAATGACTGCCGTTGCCTTATTATTTGCAACATATCAGGTACGCCCTTCTCCATTCTGTTTATTGGACGAAATTGATGCCGCCCTAGACGATAAAAACGTTTCTAGTTTTGTTACAACCTTGGAAAGTTTTGCAAATGTCAGCCAGTACATTGTTATTACTCATAATAAGAAAACTGTAATGGGTGCCAGTACAATGCTTGGTATTACAATGCAGGAATCTGGTGTAAGTAAAATACTTGCCCTTAAACTTGATGAAGATATACCAAAAGGTAAAATTGAAGAATTCAATCAGGATGATTTTAAGGAAGAAGACGTTCCGCCAGAAGAAGGAGTTGTAATTCCTCCAAGACCTGCAAAAAGAATTAAAACTGAAAAAAAGGAGGGAGATAATTAATAAAACTTATGGAATTATCATCAGTTTTTGAAAATGTAAAAGAAAAATTTATCTCACTCAAAGAAAAGATACTTGATTTTTATCAGGAAAATAAAATTACAGCCATTTTAGTTGCTGGACTTTCGATTTTTGTTTTAGTTTTAATAATAGTTTTACTTTGTCTTATTCCTTCTACAAAAAATAAAAAATCGAATTATGTAAATCCACCGCTAAAATTGAGTCACGAACTGGAAATTCCTCAGGGGCCAGAAATGCCTGATAATTACACAATCTCCAGAGAAACTTTATCATCCTGGACAAAAGAACAGGCTGAGGAGTGGTTTACAGTTCCAAGTGAAAAAGAAATTAATGCTTTATCTCAAACAAATGAAAATATGATAAATGAATTGCTGGGAGCAGCTCCATGAAAAAACTTTATTTAATATTAATTGCAATTCTTATTACATTTACATTCTCCTGTGCATCAAAAGATTCTGCGGAAGATTTAACTGATATTCAGGCTCCGTCAGATCAAGAAAATTTAAGTGCCCAAGAAGAATCTCAAGAAGAAAATTCAATTAATCTTGAAAATCAAGATTTAACTGAAAGCGAAAAAGAAGATAATTCTCAAGTTACAATTTCTCAGGAATCAGAAGAAAATTCAAATGAAAATTCAGACCAGACTCCTGAAAATCAAATTTCAACAGAAAATGAAGAAGAAATAAATTCCTCAGAAAAAGAATCATTAGTTGAGGAAAGCTCAGAAGAAGACTTCCCTCCTCTTGAAGTAATTGAAGAACCTCTTGTAATTGATTTAGAGGCACCAGAAGAAATTGTTGAAGAAGACGAAAAAGCTGAAGAATTAACAAAAGAAGATTTACAGGAAATCCAGGCAGATCTTGAAGAAAATAAAAATCCAGAGGAAGACACTTTAATCAGTCTGGAAGAAACAAATGAGGAAAAGACAGAAAATCAGGCTTCTACAGAAGATTCTGTTATTGATATAGAAAATATAACAGGCACTGGAGATGATGACGGTGTTGAATTCCTTGATTTAGATCCAAATAATATTGTTCTTGAAGTTTCAGATGAACCAGAAGCTGACCTGGAAGAAACCGAAGAAAAAGAAATTAAACCTTCAAGAAGTATTACTCTAAAGAGACTGGAATATCTTGATGTTACTTATCCAGGAAAAGGCTGGATATATATGGGTCTTACAGATAATTCAAAAGATATTACCTATTTTGGACGAAAAATCCTTCCTGGCGATACAAAATTCTCTCTTCAGGCAAAAATTGAAGGAAAGAAAATCTTACATTTTTACAAGGAAGATACTTTAACTGGAGAATACATAGACGACTATATCGAAGTTATTGTTGAAAAGGAAAAAGGTTCAAGCAAAACTCATATTGAAGCTCCAAAATATATTCCTCAGATAAAAAAAGAAAGTAAAAAGATTAAAAAAGAAATTGTAAATCAAGACTCAAATAATGAAAAAGAAATCACAAGTCAGGAAAGCAAGAAAAATAATCTTCCTAATGATAATGATTCAAAATCATCAAGTGTAAATGTAAAGGAAGAAAATTCAACTAATAGTATAAGTAAAAATACTGTAATTAAAAATCAAAATGAAAATACTACAAATCTAAAAACTGTAGAAAATACAGAAAGTCCACTTGAAATTCAAACTTCAGATCAGGAAGTAGAAGTTATTGAAGAATTAGATTTATCAAAATTGTATGATGATGCTGTAAATTATTTTAATGAAAAAAAATATCAAGAAGCATTAAATTCAATAACTTTGTATCTTCACAATGCAAGAGATAAAAGAGATGCCGCTTTATATTTACAGGGACAGATTTACGAAGCAGATTCTGATATTCAAAACATTAACAAAGCAATAGATGCTTATACAATGCTTACATCTAATTTTCCAGCAAGTTCCTATTGGGACAAGGCTAATAAACAAATTATATATTTAAAAAGATTCTATCTTGAAGGAAGGTAAAAATTATGATTAAAAAATTCGCTGTATTACTTACAAGCCTACTTGTATTAATACTTTCATCTTGTACAATCGCAAAAGCAGCAGAACCAGAAAGAAGCATAACTGTTACGGGCAGAGCATCGGTAGCTGTAAAAGCTGATATGATTTCTCTGGATTTTTTAGTAAGAAATATTGAATGGAATATTGTAAATGCAACAAATAAAAATGCTGATACAACAAATAAAGTCATTGAAGCATTAAAAGCTGCAGGTATTGATGAAAATGATATTACCACTGTTGATTACAATGTAAGTCAGGACTTAAAAACTTATTCTTACCCTGGCCAGTACACAGTTGTAAACACAATCAGAGTTTTAATCAGAAATGTTGAAATTGCATCAAATGTAATCGATACCGCAATCAGAAATGGTTCTAATGGACTTTGCAATTATAAATATTTATCATTAGATAAAAGTTCAGCCCTCAGACAGGCAAGAAGTCAGGCAATTCAGAATGCACAGGATGCAGCAAATCTTCTTGCAGGTGCCAGCGGAAGTAAAGTTGGTATTGTAATGGAAATTAATGAAACCTGGGCTTCAGATGTAAGAGATTCATCTATGGAAAATTCAAAAGGGGCCCTCTTTGCCTCTGCTGCTTCAACTCCAATACTCGATGGATATGTTGAAGTAGAATCAAATGTAATCGTTCGTTACTCATTAGAGTAGCATAAAATATAAGGAGCATACTAATGTTAGACTACAAATTTATTAAAGACAATCTAGCTGCAGTAAAACAGAATATTATCAACAGAAATATGACTGCTGATGCAGATAAAGTTGTTGAACTTTATGACAAGAGAACAGAGCTTGTTACAAAACTTCAGGGCCTTCAGCAGAAAAGAAACGAAAATGCTAATGCAATGAAGCAAAAATTAGATCCTGAAAAAAGACAGGAATTAATTGCTGCAGGAAAAGCAATAAAAGAAGAAATCTCTAAAATCGAAAGTGAAAGCAAAAATGTTGAAGAAGAACTTGAAGAAGCTGCAAGAAAGATTCCAAATATGGTACATCCAAAAGCACCAATTGGAAAACTTGATACAGAAAATCTTGAAGTAAAAAAAGTTGGAACACCAAGAAAATTCGATTTCCAGCCAAAAGACCATGTAGAACTTGGCGAATCCCTTGATATTATCGACTTTGACCGTGGAACAAAAGTATCAGGACCAAAATTTTACTATCTTAAAAACGAAGCAGTATTCCTTGAACAGGCTTTGATTATGTACGCTTTAAATACCCTTCGTAAACATAATTTCAAATTATTTATTACACCTGATGTTGCAAAAGAAGAAGTATTAAAAGGAATTGGTTTTAATCCACGTGGAAATGAATCAAATGTTTATTCTATTGAAGAAGAAGGAACTTGTCTGGTAGCAACAGCTGAAATTACTTTAGGTGGTTACCATCAGGATGAAATTATTAATAAAGACCAGTTACCATTACTTTATGGTGGACTTTCTCATTGTTTCCGCCGCGAAGCAGGTGCAGCAGGACAGTTCTCTAAAGGACTTTACCGTGTACATCAGTTTGACAAAGTAGAAATGTTTGCTTATTCTACACCAGAACAGTCTGACGAAATTCACGAAAAACTTCGTCTGATTGAAGAAGAAATTTTTGAAGGTCTTGGCTTACCATTCCATGTTGTTGACACTTGTACAGGTGATTTGGGTGCCCCAGCCTATCGTAAATGGGACCTCGAAGCCTGGATGCCAGGAAGAAATGGCGGTGAATATGGCGAAGTAACTTCAACTTCAAACTGTACAGATTATCAGGCAAGACGTCTTAACATCAAATACAAGGATGATGACGGAAAAAACAAGTATTTGCATACATTAAACGGTACCGCAATTGCAGTTGGCCGTGCTATGCTTGCAATTCTTGAAAATTATCAGAATGCCGATGGATCTGTTACAATTCCAGAAGTTTTAGTTCCTTACTGTGGATTCGACAAGATTTTACCTAAAAAATAATTTTTAGCAGGGGGGAAGTTTATGGAGAATAATTCATACACTCAAAAAATCTTTTTATTATTGTTTTTCTTTGCAATAGTTTTATTAGGTTTCTTATGTAAAGTTTTAGGCTCTGTAATGCTTCCCGTTGTTACTGCAATTTTATTGGCCTTTGTCTTTAAAAGATTGCCAACCACTCTTTACAATAAATTAAAGATTCCTTATCTGCTATCCTGTGTCTTCATTATTCTATTACTTGTAATTATTATATTTTCTTTTTCATCTTTGTTATTCACTTCACTATCAACAATAATTGCAGAATATCCAAAATACGAAAACAAATTTAACACAATCTATAAATTGCTTGCAGAAAAATTAGATTTGAAATTTGATGAAGGAAAGAGTTTCTTTGATAATATCTGGCAATATTTACAAATAAGAGGCCTGATTCAAAGATTGGCAGTATTTTTATCCTCAGGGCTGGTTACAGTTTCTAAGAATCTTGTATTAGTTTTATTACTTTTTTCTTTTCTATTAATCGAATTAACAAGTTTTTCTCAGAGATTTCACAAGGCTTTTGATAATAAAACAAATAATATTTCAACACTGTCTGGTAAAATCGTAGAAGAAACCAGCCGTTATGTTTTTATTAAATTTTTAATATCACTCGCCACAGGTATATGTGCTTTCATTTTATTAAAAATTCTTGGTGTTGATTTCCCAATTGTATGGGCGTTTTTCTCATTCCTTATGAATTTTATTCCAACTTTTGGTTCAATAATTTCAGTAATTGCAACAACTGTTTTTACACTTTTACAATATTATCCACAATTTGGAAAAGTATTAATTGTTTTCTTTGGAATGACTCTTATTAACTTTACCTTAGGAAATATCATTGAACCAAGAATCGAAGGAAAAGAATTAGGTTTATCTCCTTTTGTAATCTTAGTAAGTTTAAGTCTCTGGGGTTATATTTGGGGCTTTGTAGGAATGATTTTAGCTGTACCAATCACAGTAATCGTTAAAATTATTTGCGAAAATATAGAATACCTGAATCCGATTGCGACAATTTTAGGCTATACAAATAATTCAAAAGAAAAGAAAATTAAATAAACAAAGAAGAAGTAGTTTTTTCATAGAGGAAACGTAAATCTTCTTCTTGCATAGTTTTATATTTGCAGTCAAAGCAATATTTATTTTCTTCCTGATAAATCTGATTTATAAACATTGTAACAAAAATATCACGGGTATCAATTGGACCTTTTTTAATCGAAAAAGAAAGTTTCATACCATATTCATAATCTAACTCAAAAGGTTTTTCCTCTTCAGAGGAATTTAATTCCAGGCCTAAAACTATTCTTTCATGATCAATATACAAAATATTTACAGGTTTCTTACGATTTTCCAAGGCTTCCATTTTATCATCCTTAAAAGTAAGAAAATGACAAACTGAAATTAATTGAATACCATTACCAATATTCTTAACAGTATTTTTTTCGGACTTAGCTAATTGAACAAATTTTTCAAGAATTTCTTTTGCCTTTTTTTGGTTCTCAAGTGGAATGATTTTCCATACAGGTCTTTTATACAATTCAATTTTATCCCAGGGATAAGAGTTGATATTTAAATTCTTTTTAGACTTTAATTCATAATAAATGTTGGCGGTTAAATCATATTCTTTTTCTTCTTCTTCATCACTAATACGATCAATAACCTTAGGCAACTGAAGATAAATACCTTTTTTTGTTGATTTTAGAGTTGAAATAAAAAACAAACCTACCCGATTAAAATAAAATTCAACTTTGATTTTTTTATTTACAAGTTCAAGAAGATTTTGATTAGGATTTTCAAGAAAGATCTCTCCATTATCTTTTACAGTCAAATGTTCAGGTCGAATTGCAATTGGAATAACCTGAGAGTTTAAAGAATGAATTTTTTCAGCTTCATATTGATTTTCAAGTGGGGTAATAGTTACAGGAACATTACCATCGATCAAATATTGAAGAACTAATTCTCTTTCAATACCAGACAGTTTTTTATCATTCATCAGCTTTACTCCAGTTTTTTATTTCAATGTTATAAATTAAATAACCTTTTACTTTAACAAAAATATCAATATCAAGATAATTCTTTTTATTATAAAGTCTAACGGGAATTTGAATTAAATCAGAGGAAATAAAAGCCTGCCCGATTCTGCTGGAAGTAAACAAAGGAGCAACTTCTTCCTGTTGATTTTCCAGCGTTTTTGAAGCATCCTCCGAATCTTTAGTATCGCTTTTATCAAGGTCCTTGTAGGGAAATTCAATATTAAAAATCTCTTGATAATTATTTTTCAATTTATTTAAGAAAAAAATGTAAGAAAAATAAAAAGCTTTATCAAAATAAAAAGAAAAATCCCCATAAGGATTCTTGCTGACATCATTAATAAAAGCCTGGGTTTTTAATAAAAGTTCCTGGGGGATTTTCGAAGTATCCAAACTGCCAAAAGAATCTAATTCAGGAAAAACAAGCTCTTTATAGTCATAATCAAAATAAAATAAATCATAAGTAACAGGCAAAACATTACCAATTTTAGAATCACTGTAATCATACTTAGTATTTAAAAATTCACCTTCCAGTTCAGAAGTCCACAAAGTATCAGATTCTTTATTTTGAATATTCATTTTTATAGTATTAATTTCCACTTCCTCATCAAGACTCACCTGATTATTACTACAAGCAATAAAAATAAAAGCAAAAAGGAAAAGGAAACACAAATTCAAATTTTTCATAAATACATAATATTTTAACACATATTTTAAGACAGGTCATTAATAATAATAACAAATTTTTAAATCTATTTTATGGCCCAAAGCCCTCAAGACTCGCATGTCAGAGCTTACCTACGGCCGGTGCTTCGCACTTGCAAGAAAGAGTCCAGATGTTGCAAAACATCTGGACTCTTTCTTTTACTCTTCCATTCTCGGGGCTGCGGGGATTTTACAATTGTAGAGGCAAATCAAGACTTAATGATTCAAGAACTTCAAGAGTCAGTTCTAAATTTCTTACAATTATTCAAAATTGAAAAAGGATCATAAGGATTTCCCCACTTCACCTCATTTTCATTTACAAGAATTACTGGTGGAAGTCCAGTTTTAGGTGGGGAATTCTTCCACTCTTTACAATAAGGAATATAAACTTCATACTCCTGATAAAAACCATTAACTGAAACACTATCAAAATTATCCCGTCTGGCAAATTCCAAAGCTTTTTTTCTAAACTGATATTTACCTTTCATAAATGCTCCTTAAAATCAAATACCGCAGGTTGTTTCAACAACCGAGGATATTTGATTCGCAATATAAGAGTTTCGCAAGAAACTCTAAGTTAAATTGAATGGCGATATTTCAGCCATTCAACTTAAACCTTCCTTAAAATCGAATACCGCAGGTTGTTTCAACAACCGAGGATATTTGATTCGCAATACAAGAGTTTCGCAAGAAACTCTAAGTTAAATTGAATGGCGATATTTTAGCCATTCAATTTAAACCTTCAA
>JAIKYZ010000073.1 GCA_024682655.1 Treponema sp. | reverse complement strand
TTCTGTAAATCTGTAAATACAGATTGTTTAAGTCTGGAATTAATAGAAAGAATCCGTAAACTTCCTTTGTACATTGAATGGGAAAATGTTGGAGGACAAATTATTCCTTCAAAGAAAATACAGGAACTTTTTGTTTCTATTAAAAACGGCTCAATTACAAACTGGAAGGCCGTTCATCAATTCTATAATCTTTGTGAATGTTCTTATGAACAGTATAAAGTTCGCTATGCTCTATATCTTCTGGAACAGCTTTATTCACGACCAATTGAAGATTTTTCTTCTGATTTGTATCAGAATATAGTTGATGATGTAACTATTGTAGCAAATGATATTTATGATTCTTCTATTAAATCAAGAGAAAAAGATTACACTGACTATTATAGAACTATGATGTATAGAAACGAAAAAGAACTTGAAGCTGTTATTGGCTCCCTTGAAAATAATGAATTTCTGAATAACCTGGAAAAAGATACTAAGATATTCGTTGAAGAAATTAGTCACATTTTTAAGGGCCTGGCCGAAAAAAACTAAGTTAAATATATTTCTTTTCTGCTTTTTTATATTATATTACTCATATTGGAGTTTGTATGAAACATTTGTACTTATCGATTTTTTGTCTTTTGTTATTAAGTCCTTCGTTTTTGTTTGCTCAGAATTCAAATGTAAAAAAAGCTCAGGGACATGGTAATAGTGAGGCCGCAGCAAAATCTGATGCTCTTGCTAATCTTTCCTTTTATTTTTACACAAATGTAAAAAGTCAGATTCAGTCTTCTACTTTAATGAGTCAGGAAAATGATAAATTTTCAAAATCTTCAAGTATTGATAAGAAGTCTTTGATTTCAAGTGAATTGCCACTTTACGGAGTTACTTTTGAAATCAGCGACAATGGATTAAGTGGAAGAGAGAAAGAATATCAAGCCACTGCCTCTATGGATCCTAAAATTGTTCTTCCATTATATAAACTTGAACTTGAAAAAACTTGTAAAAATATAGATTCTCAGTTGCTTTCCTTAGATAAGCTGAAAGGAACAAAAAAAGAAAATGCCTATACTGCTCTTGCCGGGGAATATGCAAATTACCAGAAATTGGAAATGATTCTTGAATTTCTTGGCGGAAAGGATATTCCAAGACCTTCTCGTTCGCCGGAAGATTTTAATACAGAATATAAAAAATTTACCCGCGACGTAACTTCTTTGGAAAAAGCCGCACAAATTACGGTTGATTATATAAATGAAAATGCTGGTAAAAATATCAGTGGAATTTATGTTTATGCTCCTCAGTACGAAGGCGATGGAGCTGCCACTCAGTTTTCCAGAACCCTTGCTTCTTTTATTCAGGGGAAGTTATCTTCTAAAACTGCTTTAGATAAAGGAAATTCACTTTATTATCTGCAGGGAACTTATTATATGGTCCCAGGTTCTGTTGATGCAGATGATATGATTTTGAATTTTTATCTTTGTAAAAATGATGGAAGTATACTTCTTTCTACTCCTTTAATCCGTCTTGGCTACGATATTTACGGTCAATATAAATATTTGCCGGCCGGTTATTCTCTTACTCAGGAGATTGCAAAAGGTAATGTGGCAGATCCTAATTTTGGAGTTTCTATAAGAATCAACGGAGACCGTAAACCTCAGACATTTAAAAGCGGCGACTCTTTAATTATAGAAGCCAGAGTTACTTCTCCATGCTATATTTATGTTCTGGGACATGTTTTTAATGAAAATAACGAAGAATTCTCTTACTTATTTCCATTAGAGCCTTATGCTGATGATAAGGAAATTTTTGTTCGAAAAATATCATCTAAAGAAGTAAATCAATGGGTTGTGTTAAATCCTGTTATTGAAGATGAAGTTGCTTCAATCGAAATTATTCCTCCTTATGGCGAAGAAACTCTGCAAATATTCGCTGTTACAGAGGATGATATTGATGAAGTTACATCATTGGTACCTGATTACTGGGAAAGCGATGATTATTATATTGTAAGAGGAAGTCCATCTTCGGTTTCAAATAAAACTCGTGGACTTGCAATTAAAAAGGTTAGTGAAAAAGCAGCAAAAGTTGTACATAAAGCCGAAGCAGAAATAACCTATACTACATACTATAAATAGAAGGTACTTTATGAAAACCAGTCTAAAAAGAATCTTAGTTTTATTTTCTCTACTTTCACTATTTTCTGTGAATCTTTATTCCCAGGAAGAAATTGTAACAATGGAACGTTACGCCCTGGTAATTGGAAATGATCATTATCAGGAATATCCTTTAAAAACCTCTGTTTCTGACTCAGAACTTATTACAAAAGCTCTTGAAAGTAAGGGATTTTTTGTTTTCCATTATAAAGATATAGATTCAGAAAAAGCGGTTGAAGTTTTTAAGTCTTATTCTCAGTTTGTAAATAAAGATCCAAAAAATGTTTCTGTAATTTATTATTCGGGACATGGATTTACAGATGGAAAGGAAAATTACCTTGTCCCTGTAGATAATGGTGATATTCATGATGTAAAGACCTTAAAAGAAAAGTCAATTTCATTAAATTCTGTTACCGACAATATTTATTCTGCAACTCAGCTTTATATTATTGACGCTGGCTATGATAATCCAT
The DNA here is from genome assembly GCA_024682655.1 of Treponema sp. Lineage (GTDB taxonomy): Bacteria > Spirochaetota > Spirochaetia > Treponematales > Treponemataceae > Treponema_D. Next base: position 7,574 of record JAIKYZ010000073.1, on the reverse strand, counting down.
TTAAATCAAGTGGTACCCGTGGAATTGGAATTAAGGGTAGCCTTGCAAAAGTAAAGAGTAAAAATGAAAGTTCTGTAGCTTATCTTTTTTCTTCACAGCCAGAAGTTCCAGTTCTTCAAGCAAGTGGTAAAACTTCGGTTTTTGCAGATAGTCTTGCCCAGCAGATTATGAATAGCAGTAGCGAAATTCCTCAGGTATTTGAACAGGTAAGACTTTCGGTTTTTGAAAAAACAAATAAAGAACAGCAGCCTTATGTAAGTGCAACCGGGGTAACTTTTGCATTTGGTGGAGAACAGTACAGCCGTTTTATGAGTCGTCAGCAGAGTCGAGATTTGGATTCGGCCAGGGAACTTTCGGCTTTATCTCAATCTTCGGTTGATGAATATAACAGCAGTCTTCAGTCTATTGTTGAAGATAAGGCTCGTTCAGGTCAGGAAGCAAAACTCCGCCTTGAAGAAGAAATTAGACTTCAAAAAGAAAAACAGTATGCAGAAGACAGGGCAAGAGCTCAGCAGGAATTGGAAGCATCAAAATTAAGAACTTTTGAAGAAAATGCAGAAATTGACCGCCGTAAACGGGAATTTGAATCCATGGCTGCAAGTCAAAAGGCCTCTGTTGGAAAATCTGTTAGCCCAGATGCAAAAATTGAAGCAATAGAAGAATTAAAGGGTAAAATTAGAACTTTACGCGATGATGTTGAAGAAAAGATTTCTGATTATTCCAGAGATGTTGATATAGATTGTTATGATAAAATCGATGCAATAAAAAATGCTCCTTATGGCATAAGTGAAACTGACAGCGAAGGTCGTCCAGTAAAAGCCGCTCTTGAACGCCGCGAAAGGAAGGCAGAAGAAATTAGAAAAGAAGCTTTGTCTAAAAAGGCCGACAGATCTAAGGAACTTCACGATTCAATTAAAAAGACAGACAGTCAGGCTATAGCAAGTCTTAAAAAAATGTATTCTTCTTTGGAATCGCAGACTTACACAAGTAACTCTTTTACAGAAGAACTTACTGTCCGAGTTATGGATTTTGATGGGGAAAGTGCAAGCTGGCCTCTGGTAATTACTTCTACACTCTTTGGTTACACAAATCTTTTTGATTACACAATTCCTCTTTCTTATCAGGAAGTAACAGGTAAGCGTTACATTCCAATTGATAAAATGTCAGACAAACAATTTGCAGAGTATAGCGAAAATGTTGAACTTTATGACAGTTTGTTCAGATCTTCTACAGATATTTTCTATATCACTCTTACCTATAAAATTATGGTTTGGGATCAGCCATCGGTTTATAGATTTATTCCTGTAAAATGTGATGTTGTACGTATGGATAAAAAACGTTCCAAGGTAATTCATACCGAAAAAGAAGATTTATTAAAGCCAAGGGAATTTGTAATTTATCCACAGGTTGAAGTTCGTACTTATGACGAAATTACCAAGGCTTACGAAAAAGCAGCAAAAATTAAAGAAAAAGAATACGAAGAAGAGGTAAAAAAATCTGTTGCTTCGGTGGAAGAAAGTTCTTACAGGACCGAAAATCTTGCAAAAGAAAAGCCTGCAAAAGAGAAAAAAGAAAATATTCAGATTGGCCGTGCAGGACTTTTTGTAAACTTAGAGAATAATTTTGCCCTGGATTCTGGAATTCAAAATTCAAGTGAATATTTTGATCAGATTTCTGGAGAAATAGATGTTCCTACAGGAAAATTTTCTTTTATGGGCTTTAATTTTTCACTTTACAGACCTGAAATAGAAAACTTTACTTACTGGGATGTTGGTTTGGATTTTGGTTTTAGTTGTAGACTTGGAAGTCACATTAGACCCTTTATTAAATTTTCTGGAAATTCAGATAACGGTTTGAATATTATTGGTAAAGTTGGTGGGGGAGTTGATTTTATGTTCCTCAAACTTTTAGGCTTAACTGTAGGTTATGATTATGCCTTTTATTACAGTTATGGAGATTTATTTGGTCTTCCTTCTGCTTATTCTTGTCCTAACGACAGATATCAAAAGCTGTATCTGGGCTTTGCTTTTACATGGTAAAAAAAATTAAAAATATAATAAGTGAGATGTTGGAAATAATATGAGAAAATTGAAGAAATTGTTTTTAATCGCTTTGTTTACTACTTTTACTTTTTCACTTTTTGCAAAAGGTGATGAAGATGAACTTAAACCAAGATTTGCTCTGGTAATTGGAAATCAAAATTACGAACAGAGTAAACTTGATAATCCTATAAAGGATGCAAAACTCATTACAGAAATTTTAAAAAATAATGGTTTTGAAGTTTTAGCTTATTATGACCTTGACCGCGATGGAATTGAAAATGCAATTCTTGAATATTCAGAAAAGGTAAATGCTGCCGGAAGTGATGTTGTTTCTTTCTTCTATTATTCTGGACACGGTGTACAAATTGGTGGAAGTAACTATCTTGTGCCAATAAATGATAAAAGTATTGATAGCGAAAATCTTGCCCGCCAAAAATGTTTTAAGGTAAATGATATTTTTGATTTTGTAAAAGCAAAAACTCAGATTTTTGTACTTGATGCCTGTCGTAATAATCCTTTTGCCAATACAAAAGAAAATTTTGCAAAAGGTCTTGCAGAAATCCACGCTCCAGCAGGGGTAAATTTCCTCTACCTTTTTGCAACTCAAGCCGGTAAAACTGCAGAAGATGGTGGAGCAGGTGGAAATTCCCTCTTTACTTCTGTACTTGCCGAGGAACTTAAAAAATCCAATGTAGCAATTGATACAGTATTCTCTAATGTTTCTAGAAGTGTTTCTGATAAATCAAGAGGAGTTCAAACTCCAATGTATACAGGAACCGGCGTAAGTTTCCAAATGATGAACGAAGCCGTAGCAAACTGGAATATTAAAAAATATAATGAACAGCTCAAAAAACTAAAAGCGGCAGGAAAATCAGCTGCTTCTTCTGAAGAAAAAAAAGATTATGCAACCGAAGAAAAAATGCTTGCAGTTCAGATTAAAGTTCAGGAAGATCAGAAAGAGCGCAGTAAAAAAGATGCTGCAGAAAAGGCCAAGGCCCAGAAAGAAGCTGACGAAAGAAACCGTAAACTTGCAAAAGAAAACGAAGAAATCAAAAAGACAGCCGAAAAATTAAAGAAACAGGCTCAGATTGACAGGGCAAAATCTCAGAGTTCTTATGATTTTATTGACGTGATTGAATCTAACAAACAGAGACTGGAAGAAATCAGAGCTGACGCTTTTGATTCAATTGTAGCTGCCATTGATTCAATCGATAAGGAAACTAATAACAAAATCGATGATATAAAAAACGCAGAACATCTTCCAATTGATTATGATGCCAAAGGAAATTTAACAAAAGCAGCCCAGAAAGAGGAAGAAGAAAAAATTCAGAAAGTTATAGATGAAGCTCAAATTCAAAAGAATAAAATAATCGAAACTTATCATGAACCAATTGAAGAAGAAGAGAAGGATCTTTTAAATCAAATTACAAAAGATAATAACACTCTTAAAACTTCTAATTATGAGGCAAGTTCTTATATTGGAGAATTAAGTCTTTCGGTTTTAAATAGATATGATGGTGAGAAAAAACTCTGGACTGTAGAAGTTCATTCAAAACTTTTAGATTATGATAATTTAATTTTTGAATACATTGATATTCCTTATGGAAATATTTCTAAAAAATTAAATGAACCAAATGAAATCTATGCTGCCAATGTAGAAATCTACGATACAATGCTCCGCAGCGAAGAAGACAGTCTTTTTGAAGTTCGTGCAGATTACACAATAAAACCTGTAGAGGGAAAAGTTTCTTGTTATCAGTTTAAGGCTACTTCAATTTCTGTTTGGTACCATGATCCAGAAGAAGAAAAGCCTCGTAAAGTTGCTTCTAAAAAAATTAACGTAAATAGAGATATCTCCTGGGGAGAAACTACTGACATTGAATCAATTGACCAGATGTTAGTTAGATACGAAAAAAATATAGAAGATAGACAAAGAAAAGAAGCTATAAGACAGAAAAAAGAAAAAACACGCCAAAATATTAATGCCGGCCTTTCAGAAATCCAAGGCTGGGGTGGAAATCAAATCCCAATTGAAGGACTTTTATTTGGTCTTGGCGGTGGAAACGGATCATTTATGATACCAATCGGCTGGTCTTTTGCCCTGGGTAATAATTTCTTTGCAGGACCATCTTTATTACTTGGTTCAACAAAAAACATTTATGGAATTAATTACGGTTTGTTTGGAATAGCAGGTTTTGCTGGTTTTTCATTTACTTATGATTTTGATTCTATTAATTACATCAGACCTTATGTATTTACAGAAGTTAGATTTGATACCAGTGAAAAATTTGGAGTAAAAACAGCCCTGGGTTGTGAATATCTTTATTCAGATTCATTTTCTATTGGCTTTAATATAGGTGCCGATTACAATCTTCTGAATAAATGGGGATGTATTTTTATAGTGGAAAGCCTTATTCCTTTAGATACTATATCTTATTTATTCTAATTATTTGCAGCTAAAATAAATAAAAGCCTTCCTTAAAATCAAATACCGGAGGTTGTTTCAACAACCGAGGATATTTGATTCGCAATACAAGAGTTTCGCAAGAAACTCTAAGTTAAATTGAATGGCGATATTTTAGCCATTCAATTTAAACCTTCCACTATTTCTACCCAGGAACGGGTATCTCTTTTATCTGGATCTAAGCCTAAAAGACTCATAAAATCGGCAATTGCTTTTTTTACCTTATCTGCATCCACTGTGGAATCTGTAACTTCAACTTCGGCATAAGGAAGATTATTTACTTTTATAACTTCCAGATGAAAATCCAGGCCGGGAAATACTTTTGAAGTAGAGTGAATGGAATAAGATTCTTTTTCTTTTTTAAACCAGCAGTGATAACCTGAAAGTTCAAACAATTCTCTTAGAACTTGAGCATTTTCTAAAAAAGTTTCGTCTTCGGCATTTAATTCAATGCCATTTTCTATTTTTTTTCTTTTAATTGTAAGATAGGATTTTTCCTTTTCCTCTATAAGTTCACTTCTGATTCTTAAAACCTGAGGTTCGCCAGCGGATTTTCTTTCTTCCCTGCTATTATAACGAGAATAATATTCATCTTTTTTATGGATTTTTACCAGATTTCCCAAAAGATTAATTCCGTCAATTATTTTTTTACCTCCAACAAATTCTAACAAATCCTGGTATTGGCAACTTGTAAGAGGGATTTTGATTTCTATTTCTCTACCCATAAATTTTTCCTGTGACAAATCTATAAAATAATTTTGTATTCAAGAATATATGAAGTTGAACTAGTCTTATCAGGGTTTTTAATTGTTATTGTAAAAGTTTGATTACCAATAGTACTACCTTCAATTTTAATTAAAAGTTCTTGGACACCTGTATTACTAGTAGATTTTACTGTAGTGGTAAAAGATGGTTTCATAACCGAGTCATCAGAAGTTTCTATAATACATTCTTGGCCAGCTTGTGTAAGACTTACAGTTATATATACGGTACTTGCAGGATAGTTATTACAGTTTAAAGTATAAGATTGTTCATCATCATCAGGATCAAAACTAGGAGTAAAGCTAGCAGAACATTCTTTAGATAAAACATCCAGAAATGTCACAGAAATATTACTAGCTTTCGGTGAAGAAACTATTCCTAGCCCCAACTCTTCTTCTGTAAAAGAAATTGTACCATCGGTATAAGAATCTACAATATTCTCTGAATCACGATATTTATTGGCAGTGGCATTAACACAAATTATTAAAGTAAGTTCATTAAGAACCGAAGCTTGTTTTACCCCATCTAAATAGGAATCAATTTTAAGGGTTAATGTATGCTGACCCGCACTTATAGCTTCTCCATCTAAATTGGAAAGCGTGTAAGTTCCACCTTTAGAAACACTTTCTTCTTCTGAAAAAGAGGCGGCATTATCAAGTTTATAAGAAACCTTAAAAGTATCGGCATAAGAACCATTAGGAAAAACAAAACTGTAAGAATAATAGCCCTTACCATAACTTGAATCTGTTAGAGTATAAATAGGTAAATCCAGTGAAGTATTCTCTGAGGAAGGTGTAAAAGTTGATTCACCTTGTAAAATTAATTTTGCTTTATCATCATCTTCATAAGCATTTACTGTAATTGTCCATTTTACCCCATAAGCAAGGTCAAGACTTACTTCATTACTTGTAAAATCTTCGTTTATAGTCTCATGTCCATCTGCTTGGGCTATAACATTATACTTTGCTACAGTTAAAGATTCTGCATCAGCAGTATAAATTCTTCTATCCGAATTATTACAAGAAGAAATATTAATATTTATAGAACAGCTTTTAAAATCCTTTAAATCTGAAGAATTCTCCTGACTAGTAAAATTATTTACTTTTTGACTAACAAGTTGATTACAGGAAGTAAATAATAAAAGTGCAAAAATAAATAAAAAAGAGCAGTTTTTAATAATTCTAAAATCTTTCATATCAAAACTCCTAATAAATTACCACAAAGGTAAAGGTTTTTGTAGGTATAACATTAGCCGACCCTTCTGCCTGAGCGGAACATGATAATTTGTAAGAGCCAACCTCCATAGAAGAATTTACAAGGTTCTGGAATACAACAGGATAGTAACCATCACTTGCTGTATCTGAAATATTTCCTGTAATTACAGATTGAACTATCTCCCCCGTAGGGCCATATAAAACTGCCGTAACTGACTTATTAGAGCTAGAAATTACATTATAAGTTTCTTCAGGAATATTTAAGGTAAGATTTAAATCACTTGAAGAGCGACTAATATAAGTTTTGTCTATAGAACCTATATCATATTCAGCATAATTATAATTTGTAGGAGTAATAGAACCTGTCGAAGCATCTTCTCCTTCTTTATAAGTGGCATAAACACAATCATCAGTAACATAGGAAAATGCTAAACGACCATAATTTGTATTTGGATCTTTTACTGTATAATAGCCCATAATTGTTTCGGTAAATAAAGCCAGGGCAGTAACAAGATTCTGATCTTGAAATTTAAGAACCTTCTCTCCATCTGTTAAATTTGAATTATCAATTATAAGAATTTCATCAAAAGACGAATCTTTACCAGGTAATCCATTAATCAAAATTGGATTTACCTCTTGGCCAGACTCTTTTCCAATGTAAATTTCATCAAGATAAAAATTAGAATTATCTTCAGTATTTCCTATCTCCAAAGTGGCATCATTTTCTATATAAATTCCCGGTCCATATAAAGTTCCAGAGGAAGTATTACTATGAATAGCAGCATTTTTTATAATTTCACAGCTACTTCCAGAAGCTAAATAAAGACCTGCCCCGTAAGAATTAGAGTCAGAAGAAGTTAAAGTATTTTCTTTTATTTCACAATAAGAAAGAGAGATTTCCGCATCCTCGCCGGCGTATAATAATCCGCCAGAAGAAGAAGCGGAATTTTTATTAAGTATATTTTTTACACCATTTCCGTCATAAGAAAAAGAACTGTTTTCTATATAAAAAGCACCACCGCTTTGGCCTGCCTGATTTAAAGAAATAGGAGAAGCATTTATTTCAATCTGGCCCCCGTTACATGAATATAT
>JAIKYZ010000101.1 GCA_024682655.1 Treponema sp. | reverse complement strand
GGACATAAAAAATGCACCTCCAAAATTAAACTTTATGTCTAACTTTTGGGGTGCACTTCAAAAAGACTGCGGCTTAATCTAATTATTTTAGATTTTATTTAGAAGCTCCAGGAATCTTTTTTCCTTCGAATTCTGGATTTCCGTGATGATATGTTGGAAGCAATTTTGGAGAAACTAAATCAGTTTTAATTCCAGCATCAGTAATTTCTTTTTCAAATGCTTTTACATGATCAAGATTCATCTTCTTTGTATCTGTATCTTTGATATCTTTGAAGATTTTTCCTGCTTCAATACCAGCTTCACGACCAAATACTACAACGTCTAAGAGTGAGTTACCCATTAAACGGTTTGTTCCGTGAACACCACCAGAAGCTTCTCCAGCAACCAAAAGGTTTGGAACATTTGTATGACAAGTTTTATTAATTTCTACACCACCATTCTGATAGTGAAGGGTTGGGTAAACAAGGATTGGTTCCTTACGGATATCAATTAAATATTTAATAACCATATTCTACATAGCAGGAATTGATTTAAGAATTGTTCCTTCTCCGTGAATCATATCAATCATTGGAGTATCAAGCCAAACAGCATCCTGTACATCATTCTTTACACCACGACCTTCGCGAACTTCACGGATAATACCAGAAGCGTTTACGTCACGTGTTTCAAGTGGGTGGATATAAACTTCACCATCTTTGTTGATGAGTTTTGCACCAAGAGAACGTACTTTTTCAGTTACAAGTTTACCAAGAATCTGTGTAGGATAAGCAGCACCTGTTGGGTGATACTGTAATGAATCCTGGTAAAGAAGTTTGGCACCGGCACGATAAGCAATTACAAGACCATCTGCTGTAGCACCGTAGTGATTTGATGTAGGGAAGCCCTGATAATGCATACGTCCAGCACCACCAGTTGCAATGATTACTACTCTTGCTTTTGCAATATAAAGTTCACCTGTTTCAATGTTCATAAGAACAGCACCACAAGCTTCGCCCTTATCATTTTTAATAATTTCAATAGCTGCTGTAAAATCAACTACTGTAATCTTATCAACTCTGTTGAATGTTTCATCACGGAGGGTACGCATAATTTCTGCGCCAGAATAGTCTTTACAAGCGTGCATACGTTTACGGCTAGTTCCACCACCATGTGTAGTAACCATTGTTCCGTCAGACATTTTATCAAATTCAACACCTAATTCGTTTAACCACTTAATTACAGATGGAGCTTTGTTTACAAGTGTAGAAACAAGTTCTGGTTTTCCGTCAAAGTGTCCGCCACCAAAAGCATCAAGATAATGCTGGGCAGGTGAATCATTTGGTTTATCAGCAGCCTGAATTCCACCTTCGGCCATCATAGTATTAGCATCACCAACACGGAGTTTTGTTACTAATAATACTTTTGCACCAGCTTCTGAAGCCATAATTGCAGCAGAAGTTCCGGCACCACCACCACCAATTACCAATACATCAGATTCATAATCAACATGATTAAGATCAATCTCTTCTGGTTCAAAACGTGGTTTAGCCTGAAGCATAGCAGCCAATTCAATTGGAGCTTTCTGACCTTTGTTAGGACCAATTTTTAATTCTTCAAACTGGCTCTTAATGCGGTCTGGATGGAATTTCAATAATAAATCGTCTTTTTCTTCAGCAGTAAGACGAGCATGTTCAAATTTAAGATTTTCTTCGCGTTTTTCAGCTACAATTTTTGCAGCATCGTCAAGGTAATTTCCGTACATAGTCGTCTCCTATTTTTCAATATCTCTTGTGTTATAAAGATTTTTAATTTCGTCTAAAGGTTTATTCATCATTTCTTCCAAAGCTGCCTGACATTTTCCTTCGTCAATTTCTTTAACACGATCGATAAGATGCTGACATTGAGGCTGAATATATTTTCCGTTGATACGGCGTGCAAGTTCTGCAACCTGAGGATGACTGATTCCTGCTGGACATCTTGAAGAACAACATCCACACATTACACAGTCAAATGAAAGATCAGCACATTTTTCAAAATCACCACGCTGAGCATAAGCAATATATTGCATTGTATTTAAATTCTGAGGACAAGCTCTTGTACATGCATTACATCCAACGCAAGAATAAATCTCTGGGTATAACTGCATCATAATCTGCTGTTCAGGTTTTATTGTATTGATATCATAAATTTGTTTTACAAGAGGGAAGAAAGGAAGTGTTGCGATATACATATCGTTTTCAACTTTCTTAGAACAAGCTAAACAAGTTTGAAGTTGATTCTGTCCTTTAATTCTGTAAATTGTAGCACAAGCTCCACAAAAGCCATTTCTACATCCACATCCACGCTTAAGCTGGTATCCAGCATATTCCATGGCGTTCATGATTGTTAATTCTGCAGGAACTAAGTATTTTTTTCCAAACAGATAAATCGTTGCCATTTCTTTATCAGCCATAAATACTCCTATAAAAACTCCGAAAATAAGTCGGATTACTCTTTAAATATACATATTAATTATATTCTTTTTTGATATAATTGTGAATAGTAAAAATATAAAAAATAATTTGTATTTTTAATTGCACTTTCTGTGCGGTTTGTATATTAAAATAACAGGATATTAGAGATTGAAAATGAAGCTTAAAGAATTTTACGAAGAAATCCATGGGGATTACAATGAAATACTGACTCGATTAATGAAAGAAGAAAGAATTGAAAAATTCGTTTTAAAACTTCTTGAAAAAAATCCTTTAAATGATTTAAAGGAAAAAATTGATCAGAGAAACTGGCAGGATGCATTTGTATGTGCTCATACCTTAAAAGGTCTTTCTTTGAATCTTTCTTTTACTGATTTTACTGAAAAAGTTTCTGATTTAACTGAACTTCTTAGATATGCAAGTGATGAAACTATTAATCTGGAACAAGTAAATCAAGCTTATTCAATTGTAAAAGCAAATTATGAGAATATAGTGAAGGCTATTCAGAAATACAAATAGCATTTGCATATAGGACATCGTGGAGTTTGTCGAAGGGGTTTATCTAATCGGAGTTTTTTTTGAGTTTATTATTTAAAACTATTAAGGGTTGTCTTTTAAGACAACCCCTTTTTTTTGCTTATTGCTTTTTCTATTAGTATTCTGGTGGAAGTTCACCTAACTGATCAAAACTGAATACTGGACCGTCTTTACAAACGAATTTATCTCCAATATTACAGCGACCACACTTACCAATACCACACTTCATTCTCATTTCCATTGTAGTGAAAACCTGTTCATCTTTAAAACCAAGTTTTTTCAATGCATCAAGAGAAAGGTGAATAAGAATTGGAGGTCCACACATAATTACAGTCATGGATGGATCTGGATTAAGTTCTGTTACATAAGGAGGTACAAATCCTACGTGACCATCCCAGCCTTCTTCTGCACGGTCAATTGTCAAATCGATTGAGCAGTTTGGCTGTTTCATCCATACGTTTTTCATTTCATCAAGACGAACTAAGTCGGCCATAGAACGTGAACCGTAAATTACCTGAATCTTTCCATAATCAGAACGGTGGTCCATCATGTAATTAACTACAGAGTGAACTGGAGCAATACCAATACCACCGGCAATTACAAGAATATCTTTACCTTTAAGTTTTGTATCTACAGGGAAACCGTTTCCGATTGGACCACGTAGGCAGATTTCCTGTCCAACTTCAGCAGAGTGTAAGAATTCTGTTACACATCCACACTTTTTAATAGAAAATTCCATGTGAGTTTCAAGAGTAGGTGAAGATGTAATAGAAATCATAGATTCACCAACACCAGGAACGATGAGCATTGCACACTGACCTGGAATATGATTGAACAATTTTTTTCCATCAAGACCAACTACACTGAAAGTTTTTACATCAGGAGTTTCCTGTCTAATATCAATAATTTTTCCTACATAAGGAATAAAGCTTTCATTTGTTTCCATTTCTGTCTCCTATTCCTTAAATGTCATCACTTTCGTTTACAAAGTTTACAACTTTAACAACATTCATATGAACTGGACAGCTTTCCAAACAACGTCCACATCCAACACACTGGAAAAGACCTTCATGAGCCATTGGATAATACATTAATTTATGCATAAATCTCTGGCGAGAACGTTCTTTTTGTGAAAGGCGAGGGTTTGCAGCTGCCATCTGAGTAAAGTCAGAATACATACAAGAATCCCAACAACGTACCTGTTTAATACCGTTACCTGTATCAAAGTCTCGAACATCGAAACACATACAAGTAGGACAAACATAAGTACAAGTTCCACAACCTACACAAGGTTCCTGAACTTTTTCCCAGATTTTTGAATTGAAAATCTTAAGCATATCTTTGCCCTGGAATTTTGATAAATCCAGTTTTGCAAAAGGAGTTGCTTTTGATTTTTCTGAAATTTCTTTCTTTGCAGCTTCTACTTTTTTATCATCGCCTTCAGAAAGAAGTGATTTTGCATTTTCAATAAAAGTTTTACCTTTTTCTGTATTAGCTTTGAAGAAATAAGATCCATCAGCTAACCAGCAGCTTACATCACCAGCAGAACCGTTTTTATCTTCAGATAATGAAGAATCGATTCCGTAAGCAGAACAGAAACAAGTTTTAGCAGGTTCATTACAAGCTAAAGTAATAACTGTACCGTGCTCGCGACGATTCTTATAGTAAGAATCAACAGGATCCATGTGGAGGTAAACATTATCGATTACTGTAAATCCAACTGCATCACAGGCACGTACACCGAAGACAACAAAATCTTCGATTTCTTTTCTTGGATCGATAACTGTAACGCTTTTTCCGTCTCTTTTGTAGCTTACGAGATTTTCTGCCTTAGGGAAGAAAAAGTCTTTAGCTGAACGAACGGTCTTTAAATTTTCTGAAAGTTTTACGCCTTTTTCCCATTTCTGGAAATCAGCTTTACCTGTTGAATTGTCTACAGGCAAGTACAAAGGCTGTTTTGAACCAATAAGTTCAAATAATGAATCAATTTTATCTTTAGAAATAGACAGCATTATTCTTCACCTCCGTCTTTTGATCTTGTGTAAACAATTGTTGTTTCAGGGTCTGCTTCATTAAAGTGGAGCATAGCAGGTTTAGATTCCATATCTGCTCCAGCCTGATAATCACCATAAATTTCATTAATATCTTTGATGAACTTGCGGTTCAAAAGATACAAAGGAATATTCTGAGGACAAACTCTTGAACATTCACCACAATCAGTACAACGGCCAGCTACGTGCCATGCTCTGATGATATGGAAAAGGTCTTCTTCAAAACTTGTCTGTGCAACTTTCTGAGAAGTGTAAAGATTATTGTTATCGAATACACACTTTTCACAAGTACAAGCAGGACAAACGTTACGACAAGCGTTACAACGGATACAACGAGAGAACTGTTCCTGCCAGAATTCATAACGTTCTAGAGAAGTCATTGCTTCAAGTTTTGCAACTTCTTCCATACGTTTTGTATTTGGCTCTAATTCAGCTTCTGCTGCTTCGTCAACACCGATTAATTCATCACAAGAAACGTGTTTTTTACCGGCACAAGTATCACATACCTGACCACCATCTAAAGTATCCTGACAAGGAACTCCGATGGCATAAACATCGTCACGAGTAATGCGGTTTTCTTTTAACAACTGTGTGAAGGAATAAGTATCACTTGGTTTAAGGAATACTAATACAACTTCCTGAGGAATTGGCTTATCTTCAGCATTAGGATCACGCTGTTTAGCCATTGTATTATTCATACGAGTTGTACTTTTCTTAATTTCAATTTCTCTTGTAATTTTTACAAGATATTTAGAAAGATTTGCCTTGCAATATTTATTGAAAACAAAATCTTTATCTAATTCTTCTGCTGAAGCGAATACAGCTGGAGTAATATCTTCATCAAAAAGACCTTTTTTCCAACCTACAACTTTCTGGACTTTGCCTTGGGCAAGCAATTCTTTTGCACGAGCGATTAATTTGTCTTGCATCTTACATCCTCCAGTTTTCTGTTTTCGCCAAGTTCTGTAATCTGCTTTACAAAATCATTCATGATTCCAGCAAATCTTACACCTTCAGCAGCGGAACACCATTCAACACGAGTACGACCTTTTTCAATTCCAAGGTAATCAAGCATAGAGAAAAGAAGAGTCATACGACGGCGTGCAAAATAGTTTCCTGTAGAGTAGTGACAGTCACCTGGGTGACAACCACACAAAATTACACCATCAGCACCCTTTTGGAATGCACGAAGAATAAACAAAGGATTCAAACGGCATGAACAAGGAATACGGATGATTTTTACATTTTTAGGGTACTCGAGACGGTTGTTACCAGCCAGGTCGGCACCTGCATAAGAACACCAGTTACAGCAGAAGGCAACGATTCTAGGTGTCCATTCTTTATTTTCACTCAT
>JAIKYZ010000093.1 GCA_024682655.1 Treponema sp. | reverse complement strand
GCTGCTCTTTCTCTTTGCGTGCTTGAACTAAGGTCGCCAATTTTTTTAGAATGTCATTTTCCATTTTTGCATATTCAAGTTGTTCTAAAAGCTCTTTTATTTCAGGACTTTTTGTGTCTTTATGTTTTTCTTGCAGAGCATTTAATTCTTCTCTGCTTATAATTCTTTTAACAGATTTTGCCATACCACATTCTACACTCCATCGCTTTAAAGTTGAAGGTGATAATCGGTATTTTGTTTTTAGATAATTGATAGAGATCTTATTTCTAAGTTCTGATTGTACTTTTTCCTTAAACTCTTTACTGTAGGAAGGACTGGTCCTCCGTGTTTGTAAACCTTCTATGCCATGTTCTTCATATAGATGATACCAAGACAGTACCATACTTGGATGAATATTCATTTCATGCCCAAGAATCGTACTTCCTTTTTCTCCTTTTTGGTATTCTTGTACAACTTTAAGTTTGAATTCCGTTGTATATATTTTACTCATATAACCTCCAAAAATGTCCAACTTTTGGGGTTCAGTTCATTAATCCGACCGTCGCTGGCATTTTTTTATTTAACTCAAATTCTGGAAATCCAATTTACAATTGTAAATTAACGGCCCGCTAAAGAGCAGGGACTGCTCTGTGTGGGAAAGTAGGTGCGTAAAATCGGAAAAGCGTTAAAAAATGAGCTGCGCCAGCGGGTCATTTTAGCTTTATCCGATATGCACCGCAGGTGTCAGATTAATCCGACCGTCGCTGGCATTTTTTTATTTAACTCAAATTCTCGAAATCCAATTTACAATTGTAAATTAACGGCCCGTTAAAGAGCAGGGACTGCTCTGTGTGGGAAAGTAGGTGCGTAAAATCGGAAAAGCGTTAAAAAATGAGCTGCGGCAGCGGGTCATTTTAGCTTTATCCGATAAATCCCAGGTGTCAGATTAATCTGCCCCTCGCTGGTATTTTTTTATTTATCACAAATTCTGGAAATTCAATCTACAATATTTTAAAGTCTCAACTTTAAAAATTTCCTTTGTTTTACAAAGTGGCATATAAATGTTTATTTTCAGTTCTTTTTATATGCCCTTATTGATTTTTGAAATATTGTGTTTGCTAAAATGGCCTACAAAAATGGAAAATGTTTTTTCTTTATAGGCCTGGGAAATTAAAATTCCTGGGATATTCTTATTTGTTTATTGCGTGGTTAAACAAATATCAGTTTTGGGCCTATAAAAAAGGAGAAAATTATCATTTTGTGGGCCTTATCTTAAAACAAGAAATTTTTGGTGGGGAAAATGGCCTATAAATCTTTGCGTAAATAGACATTTATAGGCCATTTTTTCAATCAAGGAATAAATTAAATAAATTGTTTTTGGCCTAGGGGGGGGATTTTTAATTTTTAGAGGAAATATCGATTTACAAGATTTTTCTTAATTATTTTCTCCCTTTCTTGAGCAGCCTTTACAATTGTAAAACCACCGCAGCCCCGAGAATGGAAGAGTAAAAGAAAGAGTCCAGATGTTGCAAACATCTGGACTCTTTCTTGCAAGTGCGGAGCACCGGCCGTAGGTAAGCTCTGACATGCGAGTCTTGAGGGCTTTGGGCCAAAATTAATTTATTCTTATTTTATCCCATTGCAGATTTGCTGGCGGATTGGGTCGTAGTGGGGGCCGATTAATCCAAAATCCATTTCTTTGTAACTCCAAAGTCCGCTGCTGATCTGGTATTTGTTCAGGGCCTTGTGAATATCGCTAAACCATCTTGCTGTTGCCTGAGGATCTGCCTTGTCTATTACTCCGTATTCACCGCAATATAAGGGCAAATTTAATTTTTCTGCTGTGTCGATTGCTGGCTTAAAGAGATTTATAAAGAAATTTTCGTCCATTTGTAATTTATCCATGGATGGATCAAAAATTGCTCCGTATCTTGCCTGGGGAATTGGGCGGCTCTTTTGGCGTAAATAATCGATATCTGGGCCCGGATAATCTACATCATAATCTGCTGGCATTTCTCTTACCCAATAAGCTTTCTGGTGGGTAAAAACCATTGGCTCATAACAGTGAAAGGATAATACTGTTTTTTCATCAAAGGGTACTTTTATTCCTGGAACTGCAGAAACGCTGTTGTAATTTACTCCGCCAACTACTATCCAGGATTCTTTTGTATTTTTTCGGATTGTGTTAAAGGCTCGGCTTGCTATTTGATTCCATTCTTTTTCGTAATTTGGATTTACTACTTCATTTAAAAGTTCAAAGGCCAGAAAATCTGATTTATCTCCATATTTTTTTGAGAGGGAGTCCCAAATATCTACAAAGATGTCCTGTAATTTTTTGTTTGTAAAAAATTCATCGGGATTTGGAACGGCATTTGTATCAAACATATAGCCCAGGGTTTTATGTAAATCTAAAATAACTTTAATGCCTGTTTCTTTTGCCCATTTAATTCCATTGTCTATGTAAGTAAAGCCTTCTTCTATATATTTTCCGTCGTCTGTCATTATTACATTGTAATCAAGAGGAAGTCTTACGTGGTCAAATCCTAATTCTTTTATCTTAAGAAAATCTTCCTTTTGTATAAAACTTTGGTAATGCTCTTTTGTGTATTCTTTACACTGAGAAATCCACCCTCCAAGATTTATTCCCTTGTAGAATCCTGTAAATTTTTTCATAAATCCTCCATTTCTTCCTTATCTTTTATTCTTCAATTTTATCAAGAATATAATTTCTTTATAAAGGCGACTTTCTTTTTACAATATCAAAAATATGTTCTAAATTATATTA
>JAIKYZ010000057.1 GCA_024682655.1 Treponema sp. | reverse complement strand
CTCTGTTTCCAAAACGCATATGTTGAATTGCAAGATAATTTTGTACTGCTTCCAGTTCATTATAAAGGGGAACCGGTTGTCCTCTTACAGAAAGATTATATCTTAAGAGGGAAGCAAGTAATTTAAGCATATTTGCAACTTCCTTATCAGATGAGGAAATTGCCTTCATTCTTATAGTTTCAAGGGTATTAAATAAAAAGTGAGGATTTATCTGATTAGACAGCATTTTGAAGGATATTTCACTTTGCTGCAGGGCAAGAGAAGTATTTTCTTCGGTTTGTCTTCTTAGCTGGCTAATAAGATAATTTGTATTTTCTGACATATTTTGAATGGTCTGATAAATCTGTTCAAATTCATCGTTTCCACCAATTGATTTTGCAATTTCAAAATTATTTTCAAAAACGTGTTCAATCTGCTGGTCAATTTTATAAACACGGATGTCTATATAACCGGAATAAATTGCCAGAACTAAAATCAAAAGAATTATAATAAAGGCTAAAATTATAAGAGTTAAATAAATAACCCGTAGAGTGGAACTTACAAGTTGTTTTATTGGAATTACATTTATAATTTCAAATTTGAGGGAAACCGAATTGATTGGATAAAAATCAACGGCAACGACACCTACTCTTTCGTCCCCAATAATCATATTTGTCATTTTTGAAATTGAATAGTCATGCTGGTAAATATATTTAATCAAAGGCTGTTCATATAAAGAAAAAGCAGTTACGGAAGAAGAATAAATAATCGTATAATCAAATACAATAAAGGTAGATATTGTTTTATCCCTTAAAGTATCCTGAATTGCATAAGGATTAACATTTATTACAAGAACTCCAAGAAATTCATCACTTGTGGCATTGTAAATGGCCCTAATCATACAAAGAAATTTTTTCTTTTTTATAGAATCCTCTTTGTAAGTCCAGTAACTTGTTCCCTTCATTTCTTTAGCATTATTGTACCATTCAGAATTAAAGATTATTGGCGTTACTTTTTGTATAAATTGATTTTCCAGTAAAGTGGAATTTTCTGTGTAAATTCTAAAGGAATCAACTTCTTTATAAGTGTGGAGATAATCTTCTAAATAGTTAATATTTGAATAAGCATCATAAACCTGGCCAACGTCTTTAAAATCTGTTTTTAAGATACCTTGAATTCTTTTATTAATGTAAATACGGTCGGAAATTAAAGTAATATTTGAAAGAATGTCGGTAAATTTTTCTTCGGTGATTTCGAGATTGGACTGGGCTCTTTTTAATTCCCAGTCATGCATTGTTGTGTAAAGCATTAAAATAAAAAAACTTGAGATTATTACAAAAGGAATAAAAAATACAAAAACAAAAAGATAAGACAAACTTTCTTTAATTTTGATTTTATTCAGAATGCTCTCAACTTTATCTGCAAATCTTGCCATCAATTTATTTTAACACATTAACAAAAAGCTAGATAGTTAGAAAGAAAAATAAAATTAAGACTTTTGATTTGCAAAATCCTTCTGGCGCTGTCTTACCTGCTGAATAAGGGGATTATCTTTTTGCAGTTGATTTATAATATCCCAGTGCCAGGCTGGATCATCGGGCGGAAATAAAGGAGGAGGCTCTGGTTTTCTTCTGGAATTTCCTTCTTGAATTAAATTGAAATAATCTTCCAGGCTTTTATAATCTAAAAGTTTTACAAGATAGGCTTCTTTATCTAAAATCATAATTGATTTATCTGAATTAAAAATATAATTTTCCTGGGAAAATTCTTGAGGGGCCTGAATATTTCTGACTTTTACAGCCCGTCCGTTTACGCAAGAATAATTATTATCGCCCGAGTAAATATGCTTAGGTAAAGAGTAATCTTGGCCGTCCCAGTTGAAATTTGCAGAATCTTCTGAAAAAAGCATATCTGATTTCCAGTAGCGAATATTAAAAATCTTGTCCTTATCGATAATAAATCCTGCAATATTTTCATCCACCGCCTGAGGAGAAATCATAAGTCCTCGGCTATTTATATTTCCCTGGTAAAAAATTGGATTTTCGGGTTTCTGTACATAAAAATCAAGGTAAAGCTTATCCTGGAAAAGATAGATTGGAATATAATTTTTTTGAGAATTTGAATATTCCAGTAAGATTTCCACAGCGTTTTCATCCTTTTCTGAAAGTTTTTTATTTACTGAAATATCTACGTGAATTGCTTCTTTAGTAGTTGCAGTATTTCGGTCCCTTTTTAATTTTTCTCCATAAGATACTGGTTCAGAAACTCTATCATAATACCAGCCGTAATAAGTTTTTAAGAGAACAACAAGTTCTTCTCTTTGACTTTGCTGATCTTTTTCAAAAAAAACAAATCTGTCCTTACCTTCCCAAAGCCCGTAAAAATCTTCTGGTAACTGCTGGGCAAAAAGATTTGAAATCATAAAAAAAGAAAATAAAAATAAGGCTTTTAATAAATTTTTCACCTTAAAATTATCGGAAGGATTTAAGGCATTGTAAAGTTAGATATAAGATTTTTGAAGAAGAATATTCATTAATAATCAAATTTACTTTATAATAAAAATATGACTTATTTGGCAAAACTTGGTGAACTCACATTGAAGGGTTCTAATATTCAGGAATTTGAAAATCAATTAAAACACAATGCAGCAGAATGTCTTTCTGGTTTAGGCTGTAAAATTATTTTAAGGGCAGGAAGACTTTACATAGATTGCGAAGAAAAAGACAGCGAAAAGGTAGAATTTGCCCTTAATCATTTAATTGGAATTACAGGCTGGGCAAAAGCTTTGACTTGTGAAAAAACAATTGAAGCAATCAATAAGGCTGTTTATCAGATAGCAGAAATTGAAAAAAATAAGGGAGCAAAGACTTTTAAGATTAATGCCCGCCGTGCAGATAAATCTTTTCCACTAAATTCTTACGAAATTGCCTGCGAAGCCGCTGGTGATGTAGAAAAATTAATGAAAGTTGACGTTCACAATCCTGACATTATTATAAATGTAGAAGTTAGAGAAAACACTTTTGTTTATTCTGATTCAAATGTTGGCTGTCGTGGACTTCCTGTTGGAACAAGTGGAAAGGGACTTTTACTACTTTCTGGAGGTTTGGATTCACCGGTTGCAGGCTATAGAATGCTTAGACGGGGTATGAAAATTGAATGCTGTTATTTCCATTCCTACCCCTACACTTCGGAGGAAGCAAAGCAAAAAGTTGTAACTCTGGCTCAAAAACTGGCTTATTATGGAATCAGCCTTTATTTAAATATTATTCCCTTTACAGATGTTCAGATGAAAATTAAACAAAAATCACCTGAAGCCTGGACAACCATGATGTTAAGAGTTTGTATGATGAAGGCAGCAAATCTTTTAGCAAAACGCTGTAATGCAAAATGTATAATTACCGGTGAAAGCCTAGGTCAGGTTGCAAGTCAGACAATTGAAAACATGTCTGTAACTGAAAATTTTTCTGAATATCCTTTGTTAAGACCTCTTTGCGGTATGGATAAAGAAGAAATTATTAAAGATTCAGAATTTATTGATACCTATGAAACTTCTATTCTTCCTTATGAAGACTGCTGTGTTTTATTCAGCCCAAGACATCCAGTTTTAAGAGGAAGTATTCAAGAAGCAGAAGAAATATATAAAAATCTTGAAGTTGATGATTTAATCAAAAAGGCTTATCAAGATAGAGAAATTGTAAAACTAACTTTTGGTAATGAAGCAAGCTGGAAAGCAAAAAATCAAGACGAATAAGATATGACAAAAAGCGAAAAAGAAATAATTTATAATCTTCTCAAAAGTGCAGATGCAAATATTAATGGATATAGAAGGGATAAATTTGCAAATCCCCCTGAATTTTTTGATGACCAGGAAAAGCCAAATAACAAAGTAGAAATTGCAAATCAGGCAGAAAATATTCAAAAGCCAGAGGAAAATAAAAATATAACTCAGGAAATTAATGTCCCAAGAGTAGAAATTTCTGAAGGTGGATTAAAACTTAAAGACTTAAATGAAAAAATTATCCGCTGTACCCGCTGTGGACTTGCCAGAACAAGAACAAATGTTGTACCAGGCCAGGGAGTTGAAAATCCAAAAGTTCTGGTAATTGGCGAAGGCCCGGGTTATGAAGAAGATCAGAAAGGATTACCTTTTGTAGGGAAAGCAGGCCATCTTTTAGATAAAATGCTTGCAGCAATTGATTTATCTCGCGAAAAGAACTGCTATATTGCAAATATAGTTAAATGCCGCCCCCCAGAGAATAGAGATCCCTTTCCAGATGAACAGGCTGCCTGTATGTCTTTTTTAGAAGCTCAGATTCACATTTTAAAACCAAAAATGATTTTATGTATGGGAAGAATTGCCGGAAATAAATTATTAAATCTGGAAAAAACTATGAACGAACTTCACGGCCAATTTTTTGATTTTAATGGAATACCATTAATGGTAACTTATCATCCAAGCGCACTTTTAAGAAACGAAGAGTTAAAAGTTCCTGCCTGGCATGACTTAAAAAAATTCAAGAAAGCTTTAGAAGAAATGCAATAAAATATGCTGTATCTAGAAATTATTTTAAATCTACCAGTTAATCAGGGATTTACATATTCTTACCTTCCTCCAGAAAAGGAAAAGACCGAACTGCAGCCAGAAATTGGAAAAAGAGCTGAAATAATGTTCGGTAATAAAAAAACTGAAGGTTTTATAATCAGCATATCAGACCAGATTCCCCCATCCTGCCCGGTTGATTTAAGTAAAATCAGGCCAATTAAAAGGATTATCGATAAAGAAGCTTTATTTGGACAGGAATTAATTAATATTGCAAAGTGGATTTCCCACTACTATTTATGCACACTGGGAGAAGCAATTTTTGCAATGATTCCAAGTGGAAGACGAGAATCTTCTGCCGGTGGTTTTTCATTTGAAGAGGAAGTTTCGCCTGAAAGAAAAAATAATCTTTCGGAAGAACAAGTTTTTGCCGTAAATGAAATCTTAGCTTCAAGTAAAAAAAGTGACAAAGCAATTTTCCATTATTTATATGGTCCTACAGGAAGTGGAAAAACAGAAGTCTTTTTATCTCTTGCAGAAAAAATACTGGAAGAAGGAAAAGGAGTTATTTACCTTGTACCGGAAATTGGTTTAACGGGCCAGGTAGCAAAATCCGTTAGCCAGCGCTTTGGAAATACCGCAGCAATTCTACACTCGGGATTAACACCATCCCAGAGATTAAAAGAATGGCACAGAATTATGCATAAAGAAGCCAGAGTTGTAATTGGTGCCCGTTCTGCAATTTTTGCTCCCCTTCCAGATTTAGGTTTAGTTATTATTGATGAAGAACATGATGCTTCTTATAAATCTGGAAATACCCCAAGATATCATGCAAGACAGGTTGCAATGCATCGATGTCAGGAATTGGGAATTCCTCTTTTGATGGGAAGTGCAACTCCATCCGTTGAAGCCTGGTACGGAATGCAAAAAGGCTTGATTAAAAGATATACCCTTACAAAAAGACTTTCTGGCGGAGAAATGCCCCATATTTCCTGCATAAACTTAAATTATTTTCCAAGTGAAGCCTGTATTTCAAAGCCTTTGGAAGAGGAAATGAATAAAACTCTTGATGCAGGACATCAGGTGATTTTATTTTTAAACCGCAGGGGCTTTTCTCATTTTATTTCCTGCAACCACTGTGGTTATGAAGTTTTATGTAAACATTGTTCAGTTCCAATGACTTATCATAAAAAGGACAAAAGACTTCGCTGCCATTACTGTGGATATTCAATGAGTCCTCCTCAAATCTGTCCAAACTGTGGTTCCACCGAGATAGGTTCATCAGGCTTTGGTACAGAGTTTATAGAAGCCGAGACAAAAGCAAAATTCCCAAATGCCAGAGTTTTAAGACTAGACACCGATAACTTAAAAAACAAAGAAGAACTTTTACAAAAACTGGAAGATTTTAAAAATCACAAATACGATATTTTACTGGGAACTCAAATGGTTGCAAAAGGTTTGAATTTCCCAAATCTTCAGCTGGTTGGGGTTATTCTCGCAGACACTGGATTACACATGCCGGATTTTAGAGCTGGAGAAAGAGTTTTTTCTTTGATTTCCCAAGTTTCTGGAAGAGCGGGAAGATATTTACCAGACGGCAAAGTTTTAATTCAGACCTATAATCCCGGAAAAGAAGCAATTTATTTTGCCTGTAACAATAAAATCAATGAATTTTACAATTACGAAATTCACGAAAGAGAATTGTTAGATTTTCCTCCTTTTTCGCGTTTGATAAGACTTGTTTTTAGAAGTTATGACCAGAAATTAGCCTACGTAACCGCTTGTGATGCCGTAAAATTACTGGAAAGTTTTAATCAAAAGGGAGTTGAATTAATTGGCCCTGCAGAATGTCCAATAGAAAAAATAAATTCTAACTACCGATTTCAGATTTTATTAAAGGGAAAATCAATAATTCCTTTACAGGCAATTACAAGAAAACTTTTATTTGATTATAAACACAATCAGAATGTTTATATTGAATATGATGTAGATCCTATTTCCTTACTTTAATTGATTAACGTGAAAATTAAACGTGTCTTCTAATTCCATCAAATTTAATCTGGTATAAAAATAAACCGTCAGGAGGTGCAGTTACCCCCGCCTTGCTTCGGTCTTTTGCAAGTAAAATCTTTTCCATTGAATCTAAAGGGGCTTTACTTTTATCAAGATTTATTAAAGTGCCGGTCAAAGTTCTAACCATCTTCCATAAAAAGGCATTTGCTTCAATCTGAAAAACAAGTAAATCATTACCCCATAAATCTTTCTGGATAAAAAATCTGGCATCGTCGATATAACGCATATTAGAAAGTGAAGAATCTCCACTAGCGGCAAAAGAAGAACAGTCTAATTCACCCTGCAGACATTTACAGTAGGCATTTAATCTTTCTAAATCTGGCTGATAATTATTTACAAACCAGACATATCTGGAATTATTTGCGGCTACATTATTTTGAAAATTAATAAAATATCGGTAAACTCTGCTGGTTGCCGATTTTCTGGAATTAAAATCCTGATCTACCTGACTTGATTCTAAGATTCTTATATCAATTGGAAGAAAAGTATTTAAAATTTTCTTGTAATTCTGGGCTGGAATGGAATCTATTGGGGAATAAAAATTTGCCGCCTGTCCATAAGCGTGAACTCCGCTGTCTGTTCTTCCAGAACCATAGAGATTTACTTTTTCTTTGTGAATTTTTTCGAGGACAGCTTCTATTTCGCCCTGTACAGTTCTTTGAGCCTGACCGCCATTCAAATCATCCTGTCTCTGCCAGCCACAAAAATCATGTCCATCATAGGAAATCTTTAATAAAATATTTCTCATTAATTAAAACTCATCATCATTAACTAATTTTGATAGATTATCATAAAGATTTCTGGCATGTTCAAGCAAAGGACCAGGTTTATTTTTTGAAGATTTTCCTAAACCAAAAATACGGGCAATAGCAGTTTTTGATTCATTTAATTTCTTTAACCTTAGCTGAAGGTCATCCTGCTGGCCATATTTATATTCAAGTAAACCGCAAAGATAAATTACGCCATCCCAGCCATAATTTTTATCCATATCAGGGCCCATATTTGCAAGGGTTGAACTTTTTTCTTCTTTTTCTACAATAACGGCCTGCTGATAAAAATACAAAGCTTTACTGTAAAAGGACTGGGAAACAAAATCAAAATTGTGGTCGGCACAGTGTTGATTTAAATCTTTACAGAGCCAGGCAAGTCTTAATGAGATAATTGCCTGTTTAAGGGTTGGAATTGCATAATCACTCATGCAATCATAGGTCATCAGGGCCAGAAGATACATTGCGGCGCCATCATATAAAGTTCTTTCTTTTTTAAGATTAAAGTAAGGGAAGATATTTTCTACAGCTTTTTTTCTTTTATCACTCTGTTCAAAGATTTTATCCTGATCTTCAGGGGTAATTTTTTCATTAAAATCTGACCAGAAAAAGGAAGCAAGACAGTTTGGACAAACACCTACTTCATAAATTAAAGGGTAAACCAAACCATATTTAGCAGAACGTTCAAAATTTCTGTGTAATTCATCGGTAAGACTTCCGGCAATCATACGTCCGTTACCGCTACGCATAATTTCTTTTTCAAAAGCTTTTTTACAAATTGGACAAGTTACTTTATCCTTTGACCAATAAGAAATACTTAAAACCTTTTTTTCTGAACCTTTTTTATCTGCCATTTTCCCCGCCTTTTATTTTTTTTTACCTTATTTACTTTCTATTACAACAAATGCTATTGCGCACGAATTTTCATGACTTAAAGTAACATGAATATTATAATCGGAAATCTTGCTGTCTAAAAGTTTTTTTGCCTGATTACTTACATTTAATATCGGTTTTCCAGAAGAATCTTGACTAAGAAAAATATCGGTAAGCTGAAAATCTGAAAAACCTGTGCCCAAAGCCTTAACAAAAGCTTCTTTACAGGCATACCTTGAAGCAAGATGCTGGATTTTTATTTTATCTGACCACTTATCATCAAACAATTCTTCCTGATTAAAAAATCTCTGGCATTTTTTAATATCATGAATCCAGTCTTCAAATCTATTACATTCTACAATATCACAACCAATACCAAAAATCATTTTACTCTACACTACTTTCTTCAATTTCTTCTTCATTTACCGGATTTTCTTCTTCATCCCCAGTAAGCTGAATAACATGTACTTTTACTTTATCCTGACTAATACCTAAAATCTTTAAAACCCCTGCGACATGAATATTTAGAGGAAGTTCATAATCGCCAACTTCGGTAATTTCACTCATATCAATGCTAACGGCATTAAGAGGTAAAACATATCTTTCTAAGAATGGAACTGTACCTTCCACATCCAATACAATTTTTGGAAGAGAAGTTTCAATTTCAAGTTCTGGATTAAGATTTAATACCGAAACAGGGACATCTTTAAAAGTGTAAGATTTTATTTCCGGAAGAACCTCTACGGTTACTTTATAGGGTGATTTATTTGGAACTTCGATTAATTTATTTAATTCGTAGTAAGAAGTTTCGGCTGTAAAAGAAGCAGAAGCATTGGAAGTTGGAATTCTTCTTGTGTAAACTTCATCAACTTTATCAACAACAGATTTAGCGCCAATTACTTCTACAAAAGGTGGATCGCAGGTAACACTTTCAATTTTATAACCAGGTGCAACATCATCTACAATTGAAGCCTTAACTTTAACATATTTCATAACTTTTTCTTCAATGTTTACTGTAATGTGTTCTGGTTTTACCTGAATCTCAAGGGGATCTATTTTTAATAAAGAATCATCAACGGTAATATTTACAGGATAAATGTTATTGGCCTTTTTTGAAGTAAGATCGATTGAAGCAGTAATTTCTTCCGACTGAATTGTATTCATATATTCAGGGCTGGTTTTTACTACAACACTTACTTTTTTATCTAATTCTCCAATATAGGTATAATTTCCGTCATTAATTACAGTTAAAGGAATTATAAAAGTCTTTTTTTCTATCATTGAAGCCTGATGTAAAATGTAGAGAACAATAGCAAGGGCAAAACAGATGATTTTAATAGGCCAATTGTGAGTTACTTTTTCAACTATTTGCTTGATGCTCATCTATTGTATCCTCCAGGGTTTTAGCTTCAGGTGTTATGTCTAAAAGATTTTCCAGAATCTTTCTTATTTCATTTGTTGATAAATCGTAATTTAATTTAGAATCGTAGGCCAGACTTAAAGAACCGGTTTCTTCCGATACAATTAAAACTACTGCATCTGATTGTTCTGAAAGTCCAAGTGCCGCGCGGTGACGGGTACCAAAAGTCTTTTTAATTGAATAATTTTCGCTGACAGGTAAAAAACAACCGGCAGAAATTAACTTTCCACCAGTAACAACACAGGCACCATCATGTAAAGTTGTATCTTTTCCAAAAATTGTCATTAAAAGACTTGAAGATAAATCGGCATTTAATTTTGTTCCGGTCTGAATAATATCATCAATTTTTGTATGACGGGTAAAGACAACCAGCATTCCTCTTTTTTGAGAAGATAACATTTCGGCTGCAATTAAAACGGCATCTACAAAGGTGTGTTTAGATCTTTTTCCAAAGGCGAACCAGCCAGTTTGACCAATTCGAATAAATAATTTTCTTATTTCAGGCTGGAAAATAATTGTAAAGGCAACAACAAGTCCAGGAGCAATGATATTTAAAATCCAGAGCAGAGTCTGTAAATCAAGTAAAATTGCAATACCATAGCCAATACCAATTATAATTACAGAAGTTAAAATCTGTGAACTATTTGTCCTTCTTATAAAATCAAAGGTTTTATATAACACAAAAGTAAGAACTAAAATATCTAAAATAGGTCTTA